>NZ_JBVAYD010000004.1:0-166386 GCF_055413445.1 Lacticaseibacillus sp. 22
GTATCAAGGGGAGTTTATCGATCCCTCAGCTTCTAAAATTCACCGAGGTATCTACTCATCGCGAGCAGATTTAAAACGGCTTTATGATCGGCTTGAACATCTTATGGTAGATGTGGTTGAGCCGCTGATGGTCATTGCTGCACATCAAGGTATTAAGGCACAAAGCGGGCTGGTAGAACAGGTTTGGAAAACAATTGCTCGTGGCCAAGCGCATGATAGTTCCGGCGGATGTAATTCCGATGTGACAAATCGTGATATTTACCAGCGTGGTAACAATGCGTTACAACTGGCAACGTCCTTACGCGATTATCTCTTACGCAAATTAGCAAGTAGTTCAGCGCCGTCACTCAATGTTTTCTTTTGGAATCCAACCATACAATCAGTTACTCGGACAGGTCAGATAACAGTTGCCACCCGTGATAAGTACTTTGCTCTTAAAGATGAGCACGGTCTGCCGGTTACTTATGAAGTATTGCGGCAAGTTCAAGTTGATGATGCGGTTTTGCGTCGTGACAAAACACAAGAAAAGCCGATGATTTACTACCAGACAACTATTGCAGTGCCATTAGTGATGAAAGCAATGGACTGGGTTGGATTTACATTAGAATCTGCACAACAAGCGGTTCCATTAAGGTCAGACAGTACAACCATTCGCAATGAGTACTACACACTGAGTTTTACGAACGGTGAGCTCAAATTGACGGACAATCGAACAGGGCAGTCTTTCGTCAACCCGATTCATTTTGATGATGGTGGCGATGAAGGCGACACGTATGATTACTCGCCAGCATATCAAGATTGGCTCATCAACTTAACACTTGAAGAGGCTGAAGTGACAGGCCATCAGGGAAAGTTAGTCAGTGAATTGAGTTTCAAAGGAGGCTGGCACCTACCAAAAGACCTTTCAGACCGCGCCGCAAAAAAAGCAAATGTCATCCTACCTTATACGCTTGAATTGAAATTGTTAGCAAATGATCCGGTTATTCATTTTAAACTAACGGTTGATAATAATATCCTTGATCATCGCCTACGACTGATTTTAACGACGCCAGTACATGCACAGTATAGTTTTGCCGACACGCCGTTTGGAGTTGCTAAACGTCCGGTCGTTGATCCACACCTGAATGACTGGCAAGCAATCGGTTATCATGAAGAACCCACTGGTTTGCGGCCAATGATTCATTTTGCAAATACCCACGATCCAATCACTAGCTGGACATTTCTTGGTCTTGGTGAGAAAGAATGCCAGCTTATTGGGCAACATTTTGAACAACTAGCTGTCACGATGTTTCGAGGTGTCGGTTATCTTGGCCGTCCGGATTTGAAACGCCGTCCGGGTGATGCCTCAGGTTTACAGACGCGGTACGTGCCAACACCTGATAGCCAGTTGTTGGGAAGGCAACAACTGGAGGGCGGTATTTGCCTTGATGAACAGTTCAATCCGGCTGAGATACAACAACGCGTGCAGGCTTTAGCGATAGGAGATTTAAGCTATCAAAAGCAGACACTTAATCGCTTTACAACACCGCTACAATATTTCCCGATAAATGCTAATCAGACTGCTTTAGAACACCAGCCGTCACTTCGGCTGAACACGCGTGACCTAGTTATATCCAGTGTAACTGCAACTTCAGACCAGGCTGGTTATCTCGTGCGGGTTTATAATCCCACATCAGATTCGTGTGAAGACCCCGGAGTATTTGAGTTTGCTTGGCTAGCCAGTGTTCGGCTACTAACCCTTAATCACGAAACCAAGGAAACTGTCGCAACCAGTGTCTCACACTATCAACTTACGCCATTCAAGGCTGGAGAAATACGTACATACGGTATTTACCCGCTTAATAATGACGTTGCAGCTTCGAAAGGATGATCATGACGATAGAAAAAGTAAAGTTGGCAACAGCATTAACTGATTTTGTTGATGCTCATCCATTAGCAGATTTGAATGCACAAAGAATGTTCCGGGCGCTGTTGCCAGACGCATTAATAAAAGCGACAAGTCTCCAACCCGATGGCACTTATTTTGTTGCAACGGGCGATATTCCGGCGATGTGGTTGCGGGATGCGACTTTTCAGGTATTACCTTATGTTCAGCTTGTCAAAGCTATCCCCGATCTGGAAGTCATTTTAAAAGGTGTGCTTCGCCGCGAACTAGACTTTATTCAACTGGATCCATACGCAAATGCCTTTAATGAAACGATCAGTGGCGCCCACTGGTGTGATGCGGATGAAACCAATATACAAGTTTCGCCGCAAGTTTGGGAGCGTAAGTTTGAGATTGATACCCTTTGTGCTCCTTTACTACTAGCGTTACGTCTGTTTGCGGAGACTGGTGATGCGACAATTTTTGATACCGATTTTTGGACAACTTTAGCGGTAATTGTCGATGTTTTTGAGCAGGAACAGCATCATGAACATTCACCATACTTTTTCCGCCGTCCCAATACAGCTAGTAACGACACATTGCCTCATCAAGGTTATGGCAGTCCCGTAGCGGTGACGGGGTTAATTTGGGATGGTTTTCGACCAAGTGATAATCGATGTGAACATGGCTATCACATTCCGGCTAACTTATTGGCCAAAACAGTTTTAACTTCATTATTACCTTATATTCCAGAGAATCGACAAGCACTAGCGATTCGCGTAAAGACGCTGGTGGCAGCTATAAGCCAAGGAATTACTGAATATGGTATTCAAACGTTGCCTAGTGGTGAACGGGGATTTGCTTACGAGGTTGATGGCCTTGGCCACGCTTGTTTCATGGATGATGCCAACGTGCCGAGTTTATTGAGCCTGCCTTTTTTGGGGGCGTTGAGTGCTGAAGATCCGCTTTATATAGCAACAAAGTCGTTTGTAACTAGTATGCAAAATCCATATTTCTATAAAGGCAGCGTGTTACAAGGAATTGGCAGCGAACATACACCACCGCGGTATGTTTGGCCGATCGCCGTAGCCATGGAAGGATTAGTAGCAACAGCAGATTCAATCAAACAAGACAAACTAGCATTAATAGCTGCAACTACTGGGGATACTGGGCAGTGTCATGAAGGTGTGCATCAAGATGATTCAAGGCAATATACGCGAACTTGGTTTTCGTGGGCAAACATGACTTTTTGTCAGCTGGCGCTTGATGTTATTCAGTGGCAGAAAAGGGAAGTGAAACCATGAGCCTAGCAGTGATTGATATTGGCGGAACGAGCATTAAGTTTGGACAATACGATTCGGTAACAGGCGTTTCATTTCGAACAAATGCATCGACTCCGAAGACATTGCCAGAATTTTACAAGCTGCTGCAAAAGAAGATCGTACAATTGCGTGCAGTAGGTGATATTACTGGCGTTGCCATTAGCAGTCCCGGTATGGTTGATCAAATTACTGGGATTATTCGCGGAGCCAGCGCAGTTCCGTACATTCATAATTTCCCGATTGTAGCAGAACTAAATAATCGTTTTGAATTACCGGTTGCCATTGAAAATGATGCTAATTGTGCAGCACTTGCGGAAGTACATGCTGGTGCAGCCCGGGATGTGCGAGATGCTGTTTTTATAGTGCTCGGTACGGGCGTTGGCGGCGCTGTTGTATTGAATCGCCAAGTTCGGCATGGTCAACATCTTTTGGGTGGCGAACTTGGATACATGTTACACGGTGAAGCTGACACTGTTAGTCATCTTGGTACAGTGGTAAACGCTGTGGCACGATACAACCGTATAAATGGGACAAAGTTAGATGGTAAAGGGTTATATGAATTAGCACAACACGGCAACGTCTCTGCAAAAAAAGCAATTCAAGATATGTTGGATGTTGTCGCAACCACGATTTTTAATTTGCAATATAGTCTTGATCCGGAGTGCTTCATCATTGGTGGCGGCGTGTCACAAAACCCAGCTTTACTGACAGATTTAGAGCAAGCACTTGATTCTGTCATGGCTCACGTTGGGATTGCACCATTACGACCGCAAATTCGAATTGCTAGCTTTCAGGCAGATGCCAATTTATACGGAGCAGCCATTAACTTCGAGCAATTTAGCCTGAGAAATGGTGATTAAGCAGAGACGCGGAGAAAGAAGGGGAGTTATCATCCAATTTAATGCTGATTTTGTCTGGGGAGCAGCTACAAGTGGTCCGCAGGCAGAAGGAACTTTTCATAAAAAACATGAAAACATTTTTGACTATCATTACCATACCCGCCCTCAGGATTTTCATCATAATGTTGGACCGGATGTAGCATCGAATTTTTATAACGATTATATTGCTGACCTGAAACTGTTAAAACGTGCTGGTGTTCAGGCATTACGGATTTCTATTCAGTGGACAAGATTGATTGACGACTTGGAAGAGGCGACTGTGGATCAGGCAGGTGCGGATTACTATCGGCGTGTGTTTGCAGAAATGCATGATCTTGGCATCACACCGTATGTTAATTTACATCATTTCGATTTACCGGTTGTGCTACAGCACCAATATGGCGGTTGGCAATCCAAACATGTTGTTGAACTTTATGCAAAATTTGCTGCACGCTGTTTTGAACTCTTTAGTGATCAAGTCACGCACTGGTTTACATTCAATGAGCCTAAAGTAATCGTTGATGGCCAATATTTATATCAATTTCACTATCCAAATATTGTTGATGGAAAGGCGGCAGTACAGGTGGCCTATAATCTGAACCTAGCTAGTGCTAAGGCCATTGCTGTATTTAGAAAGCTTAATCGTAATCCTAAGGGCACCATTGGCACCATTATTAATTTGACGCCTGTTTATCCTGCGTCACAAGCAGATAATGATCGGGCAGCTGCCCACTTTGCCGAGTTGTGGGCCAATGATCTTTATATGGAGCCAGCGATTCATGGTTATTTTCCTGAAGAACTTGTTGACCGACTTGAGCGGGATGGTGTTTTATGGGATGCAACACCAGATGAACTAGATATCATTTCGGCTAACCGCATTGATGTACTTGGCGTCAATTATTACCATCCTTTTCGCGTTCAAGCGCCAGCAATTGATCCTGAGAGCCTGCAGCCATGGTTGCCTGATATTTATTTTGATCATTACGAATTGCCAGGTAGAAAGATGAACTTGGATAAGGGGTGGGAGATTTATCCTGCTGCACTGTACGATATTGCGATGAATATAAAAGATCGCTATGACAATATACCTTGGTTTGTGGCGGAAAACGGCATTGGTGTGGCAGATGAAACTCGTTTCTTGAAAGATGGCGTCATACAAGACGACTACCGTATTCGATTTATGACTGAGCACCTTCAATTCTTGAATCGGGCAATTGCAAAAGGCGCTAATTGTCACGGTTACTTTTCGTGGACCGGCATTGATTGTTGGTCGTGGCTAAATGCATATAAAAATCGTTACGGTCTGATCCGCAATGATTTGCGCACCCAAACCAAATCACTTAAAAAATCGGGTTACTGGTTTCAAAAAGTTTCGTCAACCGGGCACGTGCCCGAGCTTGCAATGCAGTCGGGCAACAAAGGTAGATAGAAGAAAGGACTTTAATCATGGCAAAAAAAGATAAAACGATCATGCTAGTTTGCGCGGCGGGGATGTCTACAAGCATGTTGGTCAAGAAAATGGCAGATGCAGCGGAAAAAGCAGGCATTAACGTAGCGATATTTGCCGCATCGGCAGCAGATGCTCAAGATCGCTTGGCAGCTGATCATCCCGATGTTTTATTGTTAGGGCCACAAGTTCGCTATTTAGAAGGCGATTTTAAAAAGTCTTTGACGATTCCTGTTGCGGTCATTGATATGCAAGATTACGGGCTTATGAAAGGTGATCGCGTATTACAAACAGCGTTAGATTTAATGCCGTCATGACGGGAAAGTTTTAAGACAGCTGAGTCAATTGGGAGGTGAAAGTGTCATGGATGAAGCGCAACAACTTGTTGTTATGCAACTCATTATGGCGGGTGGTAACGCAAAAAGTTCTGCTATTGAGGCAATTAGGGCGGCAAAAGCTGCTGATTTTGAACAGGCTGCGGTCAAGCTTAAAGAAGCAGATCAATTTTTAGCGGAAGCGCATAATGCTCAGACCAGCATGCTGACTGATGAGGCAAATGGACACCATCAATCCGTGTCTTTATTGATGGTGCATGGTCAGGATCACGTCATGACGGCCATTACGTTTCGAGATCTAGCAGGTGAAGTGGTTGATCTGTACAAACGAATTGCCACCAAAAGCGAATAATTGGGTCAATCAGATTTGAAAATGCTCACAGACATTCTGTTTGTGGGTATTTTTTTTGCATTTTTCCAAAATTTAAAACTGATGAGCGCGGTCTTTGTGGCATGAAGCGTTCACCTTGTACATGTAAATTACTAACGGGGTGTACAAAAGCCGTCATGAAAGCGCCTCCACAAGTCGCGGATTGACACGTACAATTGATATTGAACCTGGAGGTGAGGGTTGAGTGAAGAAACGCAACTTGCAAATCCTTTCAGAAATTATTCGGCATCCTAATTTGAGAAGTGGTGATTTGGAGAAACAGTTTAAAATTACACGTCGGCAACTAACCTATGCTTTGGCACAGATCAATCAGGAGCTGGTTGACCGTCAATTGCCTAAAATTACCCGTACTCCTCGAGGTGAATTTGTGACACCAAGCGAAGTCGCCGAATTTTTCAATCTGCAAAACGGTGAAACAGCGGCGCCATATGTTTACCGCGAAGAAGATGAACGAGTGCTACTCATTTGCCTGTATTTACTCGTGAGTGATGAACAGTTGTCACTGGTGCATTTATATGATTTCAGTGGAGTTAGTCGAACCACCACTTCCGCTGATCTGAAAATAGTTGCACATTTTCTGGAGCGGCGGCAATTGGCGCTTAAGTATACGCGACAGGCTGGCTATTTCATTGCTGGATCCGAGCAGATCATCCGTAATTTGCTGAATTATCTAGTAACTCAGTTGCTGAAATATGATGATGGTCGTGGTTCAATCGAACAACTAAGTACAGTGCCACCTGAGCAAGTGATCCACTTTATTCACAAAATTGAAAGTGTTCGGCATGTCACCTATTCGGATGAATCGTTTAGCTTCTTGATGTTGGCGGTGTTGATGAATGTCACGCGTAATCTATCACAGCGGACAAGAGACAACCACTATTTTGTGCATCAGATCAATGACACCAAGGAATTTTCATTGCTTAAGCCGCTGATACCTAAAAAGTGGTTAGTCTGTGATTCCGATGCTGAATGGATTGTGATGTTGCTATTATCTGCGAACACGATTCGTGGCGAAGTTGGTGTAGCAGATACTGACTTGGTTGCGGCCATCCGAACAATGGTTTCCAAGTTTGAACAGCAGACGTTTATTAAAATTGATGACCAGAAAGATTTCGTAAACCGGTTACTTGCTCATTTGCGTCCGGCAATCTTCCGCGTTCGCTATGGTTTGCATCTGCACGACATTGGGATTGGTCAAGTGATGGCGGCTGATCCTCGACATCAATTTTTGGTCGACACGATCAATGCCATTGTTGCACCACTCGAGAAGCTAACCGGTAAGCCGATTCCGGAAGATGAGCGAAACCTGATCGCCTTTTACTTTGATGGTGAGTTGGAAAAGTCAGCTGATTTGCATGCCAATAAAGAACGCGCTGCGGTTGTTTGTACGAATGGCCTGATTGTTTCAAAGCTGATGATTCAGAACCTGCGTCGGCTATTTCCGGAAATCAGCTTTTTGTCTGCCACATCCGCTCGTGAATTTGAACATTTTTCAGGCGATTACGACTTGGTTTTCACAACCGTTCCCTTGAAGACTTCGGCGCGTCAATACATTATTCATCCGCTGTTAAGCGAGGATGAGCAAATGCAGCTGCGATATCGCGTCTTAAATGATATTGGCGTAAAGAATATTCAAACCGGAATAGCGGCGTTAACTGCGATTGTACGCAAACATGCCAAGATTACGGATTCTGAAGGATTGGATCAAGCATTGCGGCGGTTTCTGGCTGATCAAGGTGTTGAGACACTTCCAGAAACGCAGCAACCCCAACTGTCAGCCATGACTGCATCGAGTTTGATTCAAATTGGTCAAAGCGATGATTGGGAGACAGCATTGCGTCAAGCGATCCGCCCATTGGAACAATTGAAATACGTTACCGAGCCGTTTCGGCAAACGCTCATGAACGAAACGGTGGCACCGGATAATTATAGCTTTATTGGTACCGAGGTTGCCATTCCCCATACTGTTCCGGAAAACGGAGTTCTTCGTAACGGCTTTGCTTTTTACATTCTGAAGCATCCGGTGACGTATCCGAACGGTTTTCGCATTCGCATGATCGTACCGATTGCGGTTAAGAATACGGATCAGCACTTGCGAGCGATTCAGGAGTTATCGGAGCTCATTGCTGACGAGCCGGCACTAAAGCAATTACTAAAATCAAAAACGAATCAGCAAGCGTATGAAGTGTTGCAAGCGTATGAAGCAAGGTTACGCACGAGTTCATAAGCTTTGAGAAGCAAGGAAAATAATGTGAGTTTGGTTATCAAGACTAATGCACCGGCTCACGCTCAGGAGGAAGATTATGGAGTTATCAGAGTATCCGACTTTTACAGTTATTATGCGCGGTTATACGCCTGAACAGGCTGATGCCATTATGCAGGCGATGGCTGGGTTTGAAAATCAATTTGGTGTTGAAGTGACGATGAATACGCCGCATGCACTGGACATTATCGAAGAAGGTAATGCGCAGTACGGGGACCGAATCAAGATCGGCGCCGGGACGGTGACAACGCTGACCGAGGCTCAAGACGCTATAGCTAAAGGTGCGAAATTTATGCTAAGTCCAATTGAGTTTACGGACGACATTTTTGCCTATGCCAAACAGCATGGAGTCATCACCGTGCCGGCTGCTATGACACCGACTGAAGTTCATACGATGTTTGAAAAAGGTGCAGATATTGTCAAAGTCTTTCCGGCAACGACAGTCGGGTCAGGATTCTTTAAAGCTATTCAGGCACCACTTGGAAAATTACCACTGATGGCAGTTGGAGGGGTTTCGATCGACAATGCGAAAGACCTTTTGACCCATGGGACGAGCTATCTTGGTATCGGATCAAAGATGTTTAACGCTGAAGATCTTGCCAACCGAAATGTTGCCGGCTTGGCAGCATCGTTACAAGCCTTTGTCGATGTTAAAAATTCACTGTAGAAAGGGGCATTGATTTGTGGCTGTTGATTTAGTGCTTGATAAAAAATTATTGCTGCCCCATTTAGAGGCGACAGACAATCTCGATGCTCTGAGCCAAATAGCCGATAATTTGCTCGCTCAAGGTTACGTTAAGGAAGGTTACAAACAGGCAATTCTCGATCGTGAAGCCGCGTATCCAACCGGCTTACCTTCACCGAGACCGACTGTAGCAATTCCACACGCGAATTATCAACTAGTTAAGAAAACAACCATTTCGGTGGCCACCTTGGCACATCCTGTTAAGTTTCATGATATGGGTGATGTCAAGAATGTACTCGATGTGGATGTCATTATCATGATGGCTATCGGCGAGCCGCATGGGCAAGTTGAGATGTTACAAAAAATTGTGGATGTCATTCAGGATGACCAGTTGCGGCATGCGATTGCAGAGGCAACTGATGCTGATGCTTTATATCAGTTATTAATGAAGACTTTTAAGTAAAAAAATAAGGCGTTATATGACATGGAAAGCTGCGAGCAAGGTCTCACGCCATGTATACACTCGTTGGCTCGCGCTCATATAAAAATTAGGAGGAAAAGAATTATGGCTGCTCATATTTTAGTTGCATGTGGTAATGGTATTGCGACCTCAACGGTGGTTGCGTCTAAGATCAAAACGTTCTTGGCGGAAAAGGGAGTGGAGGTTGAAACCACTCAGACTAAGCTAATGGAAGTTCCTGGTAAGGTTGAGAACTATGACTTATTGGTGACGACTGGTCAGTTTGAAGGACAAACGCATGGCGTCCCTTATATTCATGGACTGCCTCTGCTGACTGGTGTGGGGGCGCAGGACGCGCTCGATAAAATTTATGAGGCTGTTAAGGATAAGTGAGCAGATGCGTCAACAAGGTCGAGTTTGTTTGACCGAATTGGAGGGATAACCATCTATGAATATCGTAATGAATGTCTTTAATTGGCTGATTGCTGCCGGTCCCACGGTGCTGTTGCCAGTTATTATCACCATTATCGGAATGATTTTTGGCTTGCGCATTGATAAAGCCTTCAAGTCCGGCTTAACCCTTGGCATTGGTTTTGCCGGGATCAAGTTAATCTTGGACTTCATGACGACCAACGTTGGGCCTGCCGCAAAAGCCATGGTTGAGCGTACTGGTGCACATCTGACAGCACTGGATGTCGGATGGGGCTCAATTGCTGCGGTGACCTGGGCATCACCGATTATCGCTATTTTGATTTTTGCCATTTTGGCAGTCAATATTGTGCTGCTGATTATCAAGCGGACACATACGCTTGATGTTGATATTTGGAATTATCATCACATGGCAATTGTCGGCGTCATGGTTTACTTTGTCACCAAGAACATCGCGCTTGGTGTTGGATCTTCAATTATGATGGCATTGGTGACATTTAAACTTGCTGATTGGTCGCAGCCAATGACGGAGAAGTTTTTCGGCATGCCAGGGGTTTCATTACCAACGGTGTCAGCTTTGTCATCATTAGTCATTGCCTGGCCGCTAAATTGGTTGCTCGATCGGATTCCATTCATGCGCCGGAACAAGTTTTCAATTCGTGATGCGCAGAAGTATCTGGGATTCTTTGGCGATTCAATGATTATGGGTTTGTTAATCGGGATGGCCATTGGCTTTTTTGCCGGATATGACTTGATGAAGATTATGCAATTAGGTGTTTCAATGGCGGCGGTTTTGGTCTTAATTCCGAAGATGACATCGCTGTTTATGGAAGGCTTGATGCCAATTTCGGATTCTGCACAAAAATGGTCTGAAAAGCGGTTTAAAGGCCGAAAGTTGTTCATCGGATTGGATGCCGCGGTTGTCGTTGGGAATGCTGATGTTATTACCACAGCGTTAATTATTATTCCATTGACCATCGTCATGGCATTAGTATTGCCGGGCAACCAAGTTCTGCCATTTGCCGATTTAGCGGTTGTACCATTTCGAGTAGCGTTGGTAGTAGCTTTGACGAATGGCAACTTGCTTAAGAACATCATCATTGGTTTGGTAGTAACAGCTTCACTTCTCTGGTGCGGGACATCAACGGCACCGGTATTAACCGAAATTGCTAAGTCTGTTGGGATCAAACTGGGTGCTAACTCGTTGTACATTTCATCATTTGCGGCAACTTCGATGATCCAAAGTTTTGCGGTTTACTTCGCATTTACTTGGCATCCGCTGATCTCAATTCCGGTACTTTTGGTTCTTTTTGCTGGCGTGTGGTACTTCTTCGATGGTATCAAACATGTGAATGCTGCCATGGATGCTCAGAATGAAAAAAGTGCCCAAGCTTAATGTCACCATTGTTAGTTGAGATGATCTTGAAGGGAGAATTTTCACATTGAAGATTTCAGATATCAAAGTTTATAAAGTAAAGCCACGTTGGATCTTTGTTAAAGTGCTGACAGATGAAGGCATTACTGGCTGGGGTGAAATGATTTCTGGCACCAAAACCGAAACAGTTGTCGCGGGTGCTTATGAGATGGGCAAGAAGCTAATTGGTCGTGATCCATTTGAAATTGAACGCTTGTGGCAAGAGATGCATCGTTCATTTTTCCGTGGCGGTCCGATTAATGGCACGATTATTTCTGGCCTAGAGATGGCACTGTGGGACATTAAAGGGAAAGCGTTGAATCTACCGGTCTACGAACTGCTCGGTGGAGCGGCACGCGATCGGATTCGAGTTTACTCGTGGATTGGTGGCGATCGTCCATCTGATGTAGCAGAACAGGCACAAGCGCGAGTAGACAAGGGTTTTACAGCTATTAAAATGAACGCGACTTCTGAACTGCACTATATTGACTCGTATAATAAGGTGCAAGCAGTAGTTGATAGGGTTGCCTCAATTCGCGATCAAGTTGGCGATCAACTGGAAATTGGGATTGATTTTCACGGCCGAGTTCATCGCCCAATGGCAAAAGTACTGGCACATGCTCTAGAGCCATACCACCCAATGTTTCTTGAAGAAGTCGTTTTGCCGGAAAACTGGGATTCATTTGATGATATTGCGCGTGAAGTTTCAATTCCGCTCGCAACAGGCGAACGTTTATACACCCGGTGGGACTTCAAAAATCTATTCCGTCAAGGCGCAATTGACATTGTCCAACCTGATGTTGCCTTGTGCGGCGGCATTTTAGAAACACGTAAAATTGCCGCGATGGCTGAAGCGTTTGACATGGCAGTCGCACCGCATGCACCTTATGGACCGGTGTCATTGGCGGCAACTTTGCAAGTAGATGCATGCACGCCAAACGTCTTTATTCAAGAGCAGAGCCTAGGTATTCACTACAATCGAGGCTTTGACTTACTGGACTTTGTGAAGAATAAGGAAATCTTCCAGTACAAAGATAGTTATGTTCAACTACCAAAAGGACCGGGACTCGGCATTGATATGGATGAAGACAAAATTAAAGAGGTGGCCCAAGAAGGTTTGGTTTGGAGCAATCCATCCTGGAAGAATTATGATGGCACTATTGCAGAGTGGTAGTCGTGCTTGGTTTGACGCCAATCTGAGGAGGCGTTTGAAATGGTAGATGTGATGACGACCGCGATGTTGCTTGGTGGCTTACTTTACCTGGAATTTCTGCAGCAGCGGCAACTCCAAATCAAAACCAAGTCATCAAAGATTAAGATCGGCGTAGCACTTGCCGCGGCCAGCTTGATCGTCACCTTGTTTTGGACGACAAGCACCATTGGCAATCTACGTCTGGTGATGGTGGCGCTCTTAGTTGCAAGCGTTGGCCTTTATCGTCAAGGCTTAGGCAAAACCAAGGTTATTACCTATGGATCGGTTGCGCACGCTAGCGATTATAGTCGCTATGATCGAGTGATTACCGAAACGATTAAACAAGGTACGATGGTGACATTTTGGTCTCAAAAAGGTGGAAGCTATTCATTGATATTTGATCAACCTGAGTCAGATATCCGTGCCTTTTTGACGCGGCGGTTACCGACAAATGTGATGCTATTGACAGGCGCAGCTTTTGCTAAACTGGAGCAAAATGATGCTCGAAATGAACGTGATCGTCAAGCTCAACTACTGGCGGCCATTCGCAATCGACGCCAGCGTAATCGGCTGCCATGGCAGAAGAGAACAGTAGGGACACGTACGGATCATCAAAATTAAACTTGAACGTATTGAAAAAGGATCGCACTGCTGCTTAGTGCGATCCTTTTTACATTCGGTCTAGTATTTAATAGTGATTCTACGCATTTTCGGTTTCACCACGACGTCGCCGCAACCCAAAGAAAATCGCGACATCACCAACGAGGGTTAATAGCAGCAAGAAACCAAACGCATGTTGCGAACCGATGGCAGTGTTGTGAGCAGAGGTTGAACCGGCTTGGGCCAGCGCCATGATGAGTGAGACGACTGCAGTACCAAGTGCACCGGCGAATTGTTGTAGGGTGTTGAAGATGGCATTGCCGTCAGTGGTTTGTTCTTGGTGTAACTGAGCTTGTCCGCTTGTCATAATGTTGCCCATTGAAAAACCGGTACCTAGCATGATGAAGGCATAGCCGATCAAGACGATGACCGGGGCTGCGGTTAAGGCTTCAAGGAGTAGCCAGACAATTCCGATGAGCTGTAAGCATAGTCCGATAAAGATAGGGCGTCCAGGACCTGATTTATCGTACAGTTTCCCACTCATGGGTGCCATGCATGCGCCCAGTGCCGCCCCAGGTAATAGGAGCAGGCCGGCAGTTAGGGAACTTGTGTGGTTAACGAGTTGCAAGTAGTTGGGTAAGACAAAGGCAAACCCGACATTGACGATTTGAATGATGAGGAAGGTCGTCATGTGCAGATCAAACGGAAGATTTTTAAATAACCGTAAATTAATTAGTGGTTCTTTAACATGCAGTGAGCGCATGGTGTAGGCGCCGAGGCTTAAAATTGCAATGACGGCAAAGATCAAGGCGCGTCCGGGTTGGTGCTCGATGCTATTAAGACCAAGAATCGCGGTCGCAAAGAAAATCGCAATGAATAACCAAGCCAAAAAGTCGAGATGAAGATGAACCGTTTCAGAGACTTGCTGGATGGAAAAGAGTCCCATAATCAAAGCGGCAATCATAACGAATAGCAGGAAAATAAAGATCAAATGCCAGTTAATGTCAACCAGCACGCCACCATAAGTCGGGCCTAAAGCCGGCGCAATGGCTGTTACCAACGTCCCGATGCCCATGAGAAAACCAATTTTTTCTAACGGCGCCTGTTCCAAAATAATGTTAAACATTAAGGGGAGTGCAATCCCTGTTCCGCAGCCTTGGATTAGCCGTCCCACGAGCAAGATTGCAAAACTGTTTGCAACGCTGCACAGTGCTAAGCCAAGGATGAAGAAGGCACTGGCGGTAAGAAAAAGCTGTTTAGTCGTGAAGCGTCGTTTTAAGAACCCGGAAATCGGGACGATGATTGCAACGATCAACAAATAGCCGGTTGTCAGCCATTGAATGGTTCCCGTATCGACATTAAACTGCCGCATTAAGGTCGGAAAAGTGACATTCATGGCAGTTTCAATGAGTACCCCGCAAAACGCCATCAGACCAGTGGCAAGAATCGAAAGGTATAATTTAGGTGTTACTTTTCTTGTCATAAAGACCTCCATCGTGTATAGTTCTATATCGAACTATAGCTACTATAGCGGTCTTATTTTCTGAAATCAAGGCTTAATTTTAATGTAAACGCTGACCTGAGATCTCATTGGAACTGAAAGGGGATAGACATCGTGACAGTATCGCTGGGTATTTTGGTTAAAAAATTAAACAATGACCTGCAACGTTATGCTGATCGTGAAGCTAAGCAATTGGGTCTAACACAGGTGCAAATGAGCATCATCGATTTTTTGGCACGGCAAGGAACCAAACGGCCGTTGTATCAGACGGATGTTGAACATGAATTCAACATCCAGAAATCTTCAGCAACGGCACTTTTGCAATTGATGGAGCGTAAGGAACTGATTGTTCGTGTGCCCTCCAAGCAAGATGGGCGGTATAAAGCGATTCAGCTAACGGAAAAATCTCAAAAAGTAGCGGCATATATTCGGCATTTCTTTGACCAAAATGATGCTTTTTTGCGCAACGCTTTGGGAGAAGATGCGGAAGTAGTCGTCAATGCGCTTGAGAAACTGCAAACAACGATGGCGGCTAAATTAGCAGATCATTGAGGGAACATCTTTGAAGTCAACAATTAGCGTCCATTAACGAATTCCCGGATCTGGTTGAGCGATTAAGCAGGTGATTCATCGGGACCGTAATAGTGTGGTCTTGACGTTGCAAATGTTTGATGTTTTAGCCAAGTTGTTAACTTAGGCGCTAGTTTATGGCTGAGATCTAATGCAGCCTGGATTTGTACTTTGCTGATGTGATCGATGTGCAATCCTGCTAAAATGGTGCAGCTTCCGGGCAGTAATGGTTGCAGCGCTTTGGCACTTGGAAGCGCAAGTAAATCATCTTTATGAAATCTGTTATCATGACTGGGGTAGCGGATTGTTTGAATGGGTTGATCTTTGGTTAACGTGAGAACATCGCCAATATGCGGGTGGTCGCCGCCAGTAATGGTAATGAGTAGGTCACGTCCGATCACAGTAACGGTGGCGATGAGAGTGACGTCAGATTGTGTCACGGTTGTCGTATAAGTCGGGACAGGGTAGTCGGACATTTTATAGCTTCCTTTCGGTGGTGAATAAGTTGAATTTTGAGGATTTAAAAATATTTGTAGCACTGTATGAGCTTAAGAGTTTTTCCAAAGCAGCGGTGGTTTTACATCTTAGTCAATCAGCCTTGTCTAAGCGTATTCAGCATATTGAGGCTATTCTGGGAAGTAAGTTGGTGGATACTAGCAATCATCGCCGCATGCTTGTCACGGAGGCTGGTGAACGGTTTTTCTTTCACGCCAGTAAGATCTTGCACCAAGTCGAGCTCATGAACACGGATTTAAATAGTTTGAAGTCCTTGAGCAACGGTGTTTTAACGATCGGTGCCGTTCCAATTCTTGGTCAGTTTGGCATCAGTCGATTAATAAACGATTTTGCCGCTCAATTTCCGAAGCTGGCACTTCATGTGGTCGAACAGGAAGGCATTAGCATCCTCAAGCAGCTTTTGACCGGTGATTTAGATATGGCATTGCTACGTGATACACAAGCAGAGGTCTTATCGACGCGGGAATATGTCAAACTTGATCTGGCTAAAGATGAGTTGCAAGTTATTCTCGCTAAGACCAATCCATTAGCAAAACGTCCATCATTGTCTGCAAACGATTTAGCCGCCATAACGATTGTCAGCTTGCTAAGCGGCTCTGGTGTCTTTGAGCCAATGCAGGCGTTTTTTGCGGATCGTCATATCGCACCCAAAATCATCTTTAGCAGTCCGCATATCGAGACACTTTTGGGGATGGTCGAAGGCAGCCGCCACGTTACCTTTTTGTTCCGTCAATCTTACCAGCCGTTTGCCAATTCGAACTTTGTTGCTAAGTCATTGACGCCGAATATTTGTAGTCATTTGCAACTGGTTTATCGCCGCACTAGCAATCCGGCAATTCTTAAATTTGCTGACTACTTGAGCCAGCAAGTTATCGCCGAAAAAGGTTAATGGTTACCGCGATTGCAAAATCCCAAGACGATATTTCGAATGTTGTGTAGCCGTCAGGATTTTAACGATACAGCAGTAGCCCCTAAAGAAAAATCATTTAGGAGCTACTTTGCATTGATATTGACTTTTAACAAGGGTATCGCTGTTATAAAAGTCCAGTCAGCTGGAACCAAAAGACTTCTACCAGCGCAACAATAAACATGACGGCAGTTAGCGGAATACCTAACTTCATGACATCTTTTTGCGTATAACCACCGCCAGTTTCTGAATCGGAACCGACAAGAATAGCCAGGTTATGAAACGATAAGATGTAGTGCAAATTAACCACTGAAAAGACGATTAATGAAATTGCCAACGGATTAACCCCAAGTGACGAGGTTGCCGCGATAATGGCAGGGATTGTAATACCCATGACGGCAATAACCGAACCCATGAACATGTGAATGATCATTGCAAAAACGGTAATGACCAGTGCCAGTAAGTAGAGATTATGTGGTAAGGCTGATGGCAGAATCGTTTGGGCAATCCATTTATTCATGCCCGTAAAATCACCCACTTGGCCAATTGCAATTGCCGAAGTCAGGAAGACCAAAACGTTGACGGGAACACCTGACCATGATTTCGCCGTCAAGACCTCACCGATAACCGGCAGACTCATCAGCAAGGCGACAATCAAAGTTAACCAGCCAACGTCAATGCCAGTGATGCCACTGGTTAACCATAAACCGATGGCAATGACAAGCCAGACGATCACTCGAATTTCTTTATGCGTCATTGCCCCTTGATCGGCCTGCTTGGCTTTCAGAACATTAAGGTCAATCGTGACTTTTTTGGTTGGTTTGAAGAGGAAAAGAAAGAGCAGCATCGTGTTGATCGCGGCAATGATCATCGGAACCCCCATGTAAATAAAATATTGGACAAAGTTGACGCTTTTGCCAGAATCAGCAATTGCTAAGGGGTTGAGCGATGTATCCCCGGTTAGAAAAGCACCGGAAAGAGGACAGGAAGCGGCAAAAACGGCTAGTCCAAGTTTAGCCCGATCCTGTTGTGGCATTTTGGCGCTGGTTGCGACCACATCCATCACGGACATGATCAAGAAGGCACGTGGCCAGGGATGCGGAATCAGTAAAGCAAGTATGAAGGTTAAGGCAAAGATTGAGACGATAATACCGGTCCAACTGCGAACAAATTTGATAATGAAAGCATAGGCAATACGTTCACCTAGGCCAGATTCGCGGACAGCACCGGCAATTAAATAAGCGCCCATCACTAACCACATAATTGACTTGGTCCACGATCCCGCAAATACCTGTGTCGGGGTTGCAACATTCGTCAAGATCAGCAGCATCAGATAAATACCGCCAATATAAGCCGGCTGTGCAATCTGGAATGCCCACCAAACAACGGTCATTAAACTCAAAGCAAGATCCATTTGCGCTTTTTCATTGATGCCGCTCAGTGGGGCCAGGTAAACAATGAGGCCCACCGCAATGCCGATGAGAAAACCGATACTCTGTTTATTGAGAACTTTTTTCATCTTAACGACGCTCCATTCCAGCGACTAGCGGTTTCGGTTTTAATATGCAAGGCGTCTAATAGTTTCATGGTGTGATGCTCAATTAAATCCTGGATGGTTTGGGGATGCTGATAGAAAGCCGGAATAGGCGGAATGATTTGAACGCCAATGTGGGCTAGTTTAGCGAGGTTATCCAGATGAATTGGACTAAGCGGTGTTTCCCGCGGCACAATAATCAATTGCCGCTGTTCTTTAATCGTGACATCGGCTGCTCGTCCAATGAGATTATCATCAAAGCCCATCGCAATGCCCGCAATGGTTTTCATACTTGCTGGGACAATGACCATTGCATCGGTTAAAAAACTGCCGCTTGCAATGGTTGCCCCTTGGTTTTGAACAGGATAAACATAATCCGCCAAAGCTTCGAGTTCGCTTTGTTTCATGTCGGTCTCAAGTGATAGGTTTTGCTTTGCCCAAGCACTCATCACCAAATGAACTTCGACATCAGGCAGGCGATGTAAATGCTGGAGCAGGTTAACAGCGTAAATAGTTCCGGATGCCCCGGTAATCCCTACGATAATACGTTTCAATTCAATCACCTATTTCAAATATTTTTGCCAGTCGGAAACTTTTTTAAAGGCTGCTCGTTTGAATTGATCGCGCATATCAAATGGTACGGTACCATCAATGACCGTCTTCGAACTCATTCCGCGTACCCGAATAGACTTGGGATCATATTGCGGTCGTTCTGACGGATCAAGCGGATGGTTGCGCATGCCAGGTAATACCATGATGTCCTGATCACCTTGAAAACGCGTGTTCATTGTCCAGACGACATCATTCATGTCAAAAATATCGACATCATCATCGACCAGCCAAACAGTTTTTAATTCTTTGAATGCCGAAAAGGCGAGTAATGCAGCTTGACGTTGAATCCCTTCATCAGCTGGATTATCTTTGTGAATTTGCATGATGGTCATGAGTTTGCCGCCACCAGCTGGGGGATTGTACACATTTTTGACCTTGCCGGGGATGGCACGATCAACAAGTTGCAAAATGCTGGCTTCGGTTGGAATACCGGCCATGGAGACATGTTCTTCACTAGGCCCGATGACACTTTGCATAATGGGATGGTCGCGCCGATGGGTTACAGCCGTGACTTTAATTACCTGCAAAGCCGGATTGGCATCACCGTCATAGCCGGGAAACTCTGGCATGGCTTTGCCGGTATGGGTATTGATATCTTCTTGGATACGCGTGTTAGGCATGATATAGCCTTCCAGTGTAAATTCTGAACGCGCAATGGCCTTTTCATCGACGGTCACAGCCTGAACCAGTTGCACGGGTTCTTGGCGAATGGCTCCGGCAACCCCTAGTTCATCGTAGCCAAGCGGCGTGGTAGGCGGTTCAAAAGTGGCACCAATGGTAATGGCCGGATCCAAGCCGATGTTGATGGTCACCGGCATCGGCTTATTGGCTTTTTCATATTCTTCAGCAAAATGACCAATGTGGCGACCACCGGGCATGATATAAATACCAAGCGTATCCTTATCTTCCAAAACCATGCGATGAATCGTCACATCAGTCATTGTTTTGGCCATATTGGAACCCAAAACTACGCCGCAAGTGATGTATGGGCCGGCATCTTGTGGCGTATTGGTTGGTGCTGCAACGAGTTTTCTAATATCAAAGTCCGGGTCACTCGCCTTGGCAACGACTTCATGCGCAGGCGCTGCCGATTCTTCGACTGTAACGGGTTGAACAGGATTTAAAACCGCTTTGTTCAAGAATCGACCAAGCGTGTGATAGTCTTGGTGAAACATCTTGCCAACCCGCTTGCGACTAGCCATTAAACCGATCAAAACCCTTGTCGTTGGGAAGCCGACAACGTTGTTAAACATCATTGCCGGACCTTCCTGTGTCGGACGTTCGACCGTCCCACCGGCACCGATGTAACGATAAACGCCAGCAAGCTCTGCATCGGGATCGACTTGCACATCTGTTTCATGATATTGCTGCGGATCCTGTTTTAGTTCATCCAATACTTTTCTTAAGTCCCAAGGTGATGCTGTCATATTAATCACTCCTAAAGGCCGGAACAGCGAACCAGCCGAATTGATTTCAAAATATAGGCTAGTCTGGCTTGGAAACCTTTTCAATTCGAGTTTTGAATGCTGTTATGCCTGAATGGAATAAGAAGAAGGCAATGACATATTTTTAATAGCTGTGGTCGTTAATGACTGCTGACTTGTAAATAGTCAATATATGTAACTTGAGGCTGGTCGAAATGAATGAGTTGATGTATGGAAGAAGTTAAAAACGAGAATACTGTTTTTCGGCTTTCTCTCTCCAAGGAACAGTAAAACCCGCATGGCTAGCCATGCGGGTTTCCAAACAATAGTTAAAATATGTGACTACTTACCGATGATACCGAATGCACCAAGAACGATACCGAGGATCAAGACTAAAACGATGAGTCGTGTTGAGTTCATTTTTTTCTTTCCAAGTAACCAATAACATAAAGCAACTAAAGCGACCGGAACTAGGGAAGGCATGATTTGATTTAAAACTGTTTGGGCTTTTAAAACGACTTTTCCGGTTTTGAAAACGAGGGGGACGTTTGCGGATACAACTGTAGGGATTAGAGCACCTACAACGGTTACGCCGAGTAAAATTGCAGCGTCGGTGATACGATTAAGCTTGTCTCCTGCAGCATAAATGAGCTTTTCGCCTTGTGAGTAGCCGAGCGGCAGTAAAAAGAATCGCAATATCAAAATTGCAAAGTTGACTAACAGCCATAAAATTGCACCGGTTGGATTGCCTTTGAGGCCCATGTAAGCACCAATGGATCCAAAGATTGTTGGCAAAATGACACCGACAATCGTATCGCCGACGCCTGCAAATGGGCCCATAAGTCCTGTTTTGAGGCCGGCTACAGTGTCTTCGGCTTTGCGCCCCTTTTTTTCCTCAATTGCCATATCCATCCCGACAATGAAGCCGCCAACGTAGGCGTTAGTATTGAAAAATTGATTATGCATCTTCATCATTTCGATGAGGTCTTGATCATTTTTGTATAACTTTTTCAGGGTTGGCAACATGGTGTAGAGATAACCAGTTGACATCATGCGTTCATAATTCCAACAAATCTGGCTGCTCCATAGCCAGCGCCAGTTTGCCCGAAAGAGGTCGTGCTTGGTAAGTTTTTCGGGAAGTTCAGTCTTCGTATTCGCCGATGGCATTTTCAAAACCTCCTTTGTGTGCTTCTGAATGATCGTGGTCATTGTTGGAAGAATGGTTGCTTTGTTTGTAGTAAATGATTGCCAGTGCTAGTCCTAACAGGGCGACTCCAAGCATCGGAATCTTAAGATAGGCCGCTGCAAGAAATCCGATGATGAGATATGAGAGGAAGCGTTTGGTTGGTAAGAATCGTAAGAGAATCGCAATGCCGACAACCGGGAGAATGCCGCCCGCAGCAGTTAGTCCTTTAGAAAGCCATGCTGGCATCGCATTGACGACCTTTTGAACGACACTATTGCCGACAAGTAGCATGATGAAAACGGGGATGGCACGAGATAGCCCCCAAGGGAAGACTCCATAAACAATATTTCGTGCAACGTGTTTGGTATCGCCTTTTTCGATGTAACGGTCAACGCGGTGTAAGAAGAACGTATTGGTAAAACGGGCAAGAACGTCTAGCTGCACCATGAGTAAACCCACTGGAACAGCCAGCCCGATTGCAAAGTTAATACCTTTTCCAGAAATGACGGCATAAGCGGTACCGATAATAGCACCAGTCATAAAGTCTGGCATACTGGCACCACCATATGTACCAACGCCAAGAACCATTAATTGCAAGGTTGCCCCCACAACCAGCCCAGTTTTCACATCTCCCATGATGATGCCGGCAACGAAACCATAGAGCAGCGGATAATTAGTTAGGATCCCGACTGTTATTTGGTCAATGATCATCCAAAAAGCAAGCAACGTTAGCAACAGAATTTGCCACCATGCAATTGCCATAAGGTTCACACTCCTTTTTTAAGTAACGCCATAAAATCGACTTTTTGATCATTTGGAACCATTTGGTGATACAACTTCACGCCATGCGCGGCTAAATCATCAAATACTGCGACATCTTCTGGTGTCACCGCAACACTCTTAGCAACTTGTTTGGCACCGACAGCCATTGATAAGTTGCCAACGTTGACACTTTTGAGTTTAACGCCAGCTTTTACCAACACTTGCAGCGCTTTGGGATTACGCACGATTAAGAAGACACGCTGGCCTTGATACTGGTCCGCTAGTATCCGCTCAGCAGCTCCGGATGGCGTTAAGATGCTCAAATGAACGCCACCAGGAACAGCAGTCTTAAGTGTCATCTTTTGAACTTCGCTTTGAACGATCTGCTCATCCACAACCATGATGCGGGTAGCGTTAAGCGTTCTGGTCCACATGGTTGCGACTTGTCCGTGAATAAGGCGCGCATCGACACGAACATTGATTAGCGGGTTACCAGTGTGAAGCGAGTTATTTGTTGAGGGGGCAGTTGTATCAGTCGAAATATCTTCTCGCTCGGATTTGAGCGAAAGTTCTTTGATAATGGCTTTCGATTGCGTTACCGCTTCAGAGATAGGCGTTCCAGTTGCTAGTGCTAGGACGAGCCCGAGTGACAGTCCCGAAAAAACTTGAATATCGGGATGCTGATGTTTAAATGCTAAAGCGGCATTGGCTGGCGAACCGTTTGGAATATCAGTAATAATGGTGAAGTTGGCCGGGCTTGATTCTTTTGCATAGGCGGCTTCGTAAGCAGATAAAAGATCGTCTATACTCATCGGATCGTGGAACGAGACTGATGTAAAGTTTGCTAATTTACCAGCAATAAGCTCGCAGCTTGCCAAAGTCGCTTCAGCATAAGTACCATGACTTGCGAGAACATACATATTGATCACCTCGTCTATACTTAATGTGTTAAGATGGCTTTACACGCAAAGCCTAGCATATTATAATGACGACTTCAATATTTTGGGCTTACTTGATTACTGCCTGATTTAGTGGGAAAGTAACCGATTTACATTGACATAGGTATAGTAAGCAGAAATCACCAAAAAAATCAACCTAACGTGTTAGGGTATGTCACAAAAAATAAATGAGGTGAAAAAATGTCAGAACCACTACCGAGAATTAAGCGTTATGAGGATCTTGGATTAGGCTTGTTCATTCATTGGGGACTATATTCCCAGCTAGCAGTTGGTGAATGGACGGAATTTATTCACCATCGATCGCGCAGTGAATACGAAAAACTAATAGCAACTTTTACAGCAAATCAATTTGATGCAGAAGCGATTGCCCATGCCGCAAAGATGATGGGCGCAAAGTATATCGTGCTAACAACAAAACACCATGAAGGCTTTTTCTTATACGACACTAAAGGTTTGAGCAGTTTTGATGTCATGCATTCGCCTGCCAACCGCGATCTTATAGCAGAATTTGTTGCAGCTTGCCGCAAAGAAGGACTGTTACCGTTTTTTTACGTCGCAACATACGATTGGCACTCACCCCTGTATGAGGAAAATTTCCCTGCCTATCTGGATTATTTAAAAGCTTCGGTTGAAGTACTTTGCCGTCATTATGGCCCAGTCGGCGGTTTTTGGTTTGACGGTAATTGGAATAAAAAAGAGGCAGATTGGCAGCTGCCCGCGCTTTATGGCATGATTCGCAAATACCAGCCGGATGCAATCATCGTCAATAACACGGGATTGAAGAATCGAGGGAAAGTAAGTGATCCTGAGATTGATGTCGTTACCTATGAACGAAGAACGCCGGACGAAATTTACCACGGTGCACCTAACGCGAAGTATGTTGCAGGCGAGATCTCAATGACGTTGAATCAGCACTGGGGGATTGCGACCAACGACTTGAACTACAAATCACCAGCAGAGGTTATCGAAACGGTTGCTCATGCCCGGCATATAGGGGCTAATATTTTGGTTAATATTGGTTTGACCGGTCAAGGCGCGATCCCGGCTTCGGCAAAAACGTATATGGCATTATTAGGACGGTGGACGACTATGGCCGCGCCTGCCTTATATCGCGGACGACCAACTGCGATCGTCTCCGGACAAGGTGCGCGTGACTTTGTCTTGCATGCAGACGCACATGATTACTTATGCGTGTTTGATCTAAAAGTCGTAGGTAATGATAATGTCGTACTTGGTGGTGAAGGGGTTAATCCGCGTTCATTCGTTGGTATTGATCGTCCAATCGAATCTGTTTATTGGCTGGATAATGAAGAATATCTATCCTTTACGCAGGATTTGCATAAAAGAGTTCTCACAGTTGACGCAACGGGGTATCCTTATGGCAGTGACTGGGTCGTTAGAATTGCACAGATTGATTACAAGTCTGAAAACAGGACAGTTAAGTCTGACTAATAAGCAAGCAAACGGATGCTTGCCAAATCTGTTCGCAAACTTTTTAAAATGCCGGACCTGTAACGACTACCCAAATCTGATTGGTTGAAAAGGAGACAAGGCATGGCCAAGCCAAAGTATCAGGAGATTGTCGATGAACTGATCAAAGAACTTAGTGAAGGGCGCTTGAATCAAGGCGATCGCTTTTACAGTGAAGCAGAAATAAAGGATCGTTTTGCCGTGAGCTCAACCACTGCTGTTAAGGTGCTTAATTTGCTCCAAGAAAAAAACTGGGTGACGCGTATAAAAGGGCGCGGTACCTTTGTGGCCAAAGAAAATCATCGCCGCGTGGTTTACTTGACGGATCTTAATATGGCCAAGACTCAGCCGGAGTGGACTAAGGTTTTGAGCGTTGCGTCTGGTAATGATGCTACAGTACGCCAAAGAATGAAACTTGGTGCCAATGATGCGTACATCGTCATCAAACGCTTGCGAATGATTGGCGATCAGCCAGTGCAATACACGATTAACAACATTAATGTCGCTTATTTAAACCGAGAACGGTTGCATCATCTCGATGACTTTGTGTCAGTTTATCAGCGAATTCGTGATGACAGTGGGATTGACCCATATAAGTTGCCATACACACAACGTAATCTCGCTGGCCCAATTGACGCGGAAATCGTGAAAAAGTATTTTCCCCAGCGTCAAAAAGCGCAAACTTTTATTCAACAGTATCGGGTGACTTATTTACCTTTTGATGACCCTGCGCTGTTAGAGTATGCGATTAGTTACAAGCTGCCTGAATTCTGGGGTCTGCAGACGGACTCGACTTATGGCTTCACTGAACCAGAAGGATAGCGTTCATCAAGGAAGGCAAGGTAGCATTAAAAAAACGGTGGTTAAAAGAAAATATGTACAATTAAAAAACGCCTGAAATCATTGAGATAGCAGGCGTTTTGCCGTTTTGTATGGCATCATGAACAAGACAAGAAAGTGAATGACGGTTGGCAAATCCAACGTATTGTGAGGTGGTCGCCTATGCGCGATGATCAAAATCTATACGGAAGGAGGTGCCTAGTTGTCTGTTGCTGATGCGTTGATGCTGATGCCGGTCTTCGGTGATTTCGTATTATCGTTGATTGCGCTGATCATCACCATTATGCTGATAATACAAGACAATCAAAAAGACCGTCGCTAATCTTTTGGCTAAGATGACGGTCTTTTTGATTAGTCAAATTTAATGCCAACCGTCTTGAACGGTCTTGTCAGGGGAGTATCGGTCACCACCGATGCTCCCTTTCGTGTTTTATTATAGCATGGTGCCAATGAAGACGGTAATATTAAGCAATCAAACGGTAAGTGCTAAAAGGACGGGATTTTAATATTGAACTTAAGCGGTTGATTTTCAAACTGTACGAACCTTAACCTCATTCACCAATTCCTGTATACTGAAGTGAAAGCGGACACAAAGCAGGAGGTACATATGGCAGATAGTTACATCATGGCCATTGATGAAGGCACGACCAGTACGCGCGCGGTTATTTTGGATCATGCTGGCAAGATGGTGGGCGAGGCGCAAAAGGAGTTTACCCAGTATTTTCCTAAACCAGGCTGGGTGGAGCACGACGCGAATGAGATTTGGGAAGCGGTGTTGTCGACGATTGCGGACACCTTTATTTCGTCTGGGGTGCAGCCGCGGCAAATTGCAGGACTTGGGATTACGAATCAGCGTGAAACGACCGTGATTTGGGATAAGACGACGGGGCTGCCGATTTATCATGCGATTGTGTGGCAGTCACGGCAGACCAATGCGTTGGCGGAAGCGTTGCGGCAGGCTGGTCATGGCAAAATGATCCATGAGAAGACCGGCTTGCTGATTGACGCCTATTTTTCCGCTACGAAGATTCGCTGGATTTTGGATCATGTTCCGGGAGCCCAAGAGCGCGCGGAAAATGGTGAGCTGCTGTTTGGTACGATTGATACGTGGCTGAGCTGGAAGTTATCAGGCGGCGCGATTCATGTGACGGACTACACGAATGCCAGTCGAACGATGTTGTTCAACATTCATACGTTGGATTGGGATGACGAGATTTTGCAGTTGCTGCATATTCCGCGGGCCATGTTGCCTGAGGTGCGCAGTAATTCGGAAATTTACGGTACCGGCGCGGCTTATCATTTCTTCGGCAGCACGGTTCCAATTGCAGGGATGGCCGGTGACCAGCAAAGCGCCTTGTTTGGCCAGTTAGCGTTGGCGCCGGGGATGGTGAAGAATACATATGGTACTGGCTCGTTTATTGTGATGAATACAGGCGATAAGCCGAAAATGTCTGCTAATAACTTGTTGACGACGATTGCATATGGCGTGAACGGGCAGATTAATTATGCTTTGGAAGGCTCAGTGTTTGTCGCAGGTTCGGCGATTCAGTGGCTGCGCGATCAAATGGGGTTGGTGGCGCAATCGCCTGACACCCAGCAAGCAGCCGAGGCAGCCACTAGTGATGATGAGGTTTATGTGGTGCCTGCGTTTACAGGCTTAGGGGCACCGTATTGGGATGCCGAAGCACGCGGGGCAGTTTTTGGCTTGACCCGCGGAACCACTAAAGACGACTTTATTAAAGCGACGTTGCAGGCTTTGGCTTATCAAACGCGTGATGTGGTTGATACCATGTACAAGGACACACAAATTGCTGTTCCAGCCTTACGCGTTGACGGTGGGGCAGCCCGCAATGATTACCTGATGCAGTTTCAGGCGGATATCCTGAATAAGCCGTTGGAACGAGCCGCCAATTTAGAGACGACCGCTATGGGTGCTGCCTTTTTAGCAGGATTGGCAGTCGGCTTTTGGCAGGATACGGATGAACTTAAACAGATTTTCCAAATTGGCAAGCGGTTTGAACCTCGTATGACACCGGCGCGGCGGGAGAATTTATACGCCGGTTGGCAACAGGCTGTTGCGGCCACGCAGATGTTCAAGCACCGGCCGTTACCACGAACATCCACTGCCAATAACGAATAAGCAGAAAAAAGCAATCCCTCGTCATATAGGCCAAAGGGATTGCTTTTTACATACCGAAGATTTAATTTTTCTGTCCCCGTTTTCGCACCACATAACTATCCAGCAAAATGCGGCTCATAACTTGCAACGGCAAACGTGAGGCCACCTCGTATTTGTCAAAATAGGCGGCTTTTGATTTATAGCCGACAAAAAGTTCATCCGCGTACTTGACGATTGAAGCTTGGGCGTTGGTCGTCAGGATGATTTGCGGAATGTCGCGGGCGGCAAGGGTTTTGGCAGCGGCGACGAGTTCCGGGGTTTCGCCGTTTAAGGTGATCGTGATGGCCACTGCATGCGGACTGATCTGACCGGCGATGGTTTGGATGATGTTGGGATCGCTGAAGAATTCAGCATACTTGCCCAGCAACTGGAGCTTCAAAGTGACTTCCGAGGCGATTGATTCGGATAAGCCGCGCGCAAAAATGAGGACGATCTCGGCCTTGGCGAGCAGTTGAACCGAGTCCTCGATGACAGAAACTTTCAGATTATCAAGGGTGTTATAAACCTCAATTTGATTTTGCATAATCACTTTTTTAATTTGATCATCCACCTGATCGAGGATGCCGAATGGTTCAGTGTCGCCAATGCGTTTTAGCAAATCATGCCGAAATTCGGTGTAGCCGTTGAAGCCTTTTTTCTTCATCGTGCGCACAATGGTTGCCGGTGAGACGTTGGCGGCGACGCTTAGCTGGGTGATGGACAAGTTGACGACGGTTTGTTGGTGATTCTCGATGTAATCCCAAAGATAAGCCTCTGTGGGACTGAGTGTAGCCATGAGGTTGGCCTCCTTGTTTAGTGGGGTTGATGCAGATGAAAAGCATTTTCGCTTAATCCGGAAAACGACTGAAAACAGAAAACTCTTTTCGGTTGAAAGCGGTTAACATGGTGATAAGTAAAAGAAACGACATGAAGGAGCGCTTAATGTGATTTATACCTTGACGTTAAATCCAGCAATTGATCTTTTTATTAAAACTCAGACCATGGCGCCGAATACGGTGAATCGAACGGATAGTTATGACATTCAGGCAAATGGTAAAGGCGTGAATGTGAGCTGCATCTTGAAGCGGCGCGGGGTTGATAACGTTGCGCTTGGGGTTGGCGGCGGCTTTACCCTTGATTACATTGCGGATTTTCTGACTGAGCAAGGCATTCGCAATTATTTTTATAAGGATGCCGGTTTCACGCGGATTAATGTGTTCACCCGCGTTGTCAGTGACAATGCCGAGTATAAATTAGTGAATCCCGGGCCGGAGATTAGCGCCGAAACATTAAAACAATTATACCAACAACTGACCACTCTGGGTGCTGACGATTGGCTTTGTGTTTCCGGGAGTTTTGCACGCGGCATTGAGCCGAGCTTTTTGTTGCAACTTGGAAAACTGAGCCAGGAAAATGGCTTCGCGTTGATCATCGACAGTTCGTATCCGGAAGCCGTTAAAGCCTTGGCCTATCAACCATTATTGGTGAAGCCGAATGATGCGGAGTTGATGAGTTGGTTTAACCAATCCGGAGAAGCCGATTTGGCAACGATGGTGAAGTTAGGCCACAAAGCATTAGCGGCTGGGGCTCAAAATGTGTTGGTTTCACTCGGTGCGGCGGGAGCCTTGTTTATGAATCAGGATGTGACGCTGGTCGGAAACGCGCCAAAGATTGACGTGTTAAATACGGCCGGTGCCGGTGACACGATGCTGGGAACCTTTTTAGCGGGTCTTTATCAAAAGCAGGATCTAGCGGACACGCTGAAATTGGCGATTGCGGCGGGCAGTGATACGGCCCGGCGCGCATGGATTACGGATTTTACTGAGACGGATGAATTGTTGACGCAAATTAAGATTAAGAAACTGGAGGGTTAGCTGATGGCAAAGTATGATTTAATTGCTGCGACCGGTTGTGCGACGGGGATTGCCCATACTTATATGGCACAAGAGGCGTTAGAGCAAGCGGCTAAGAAAATGGGTTTGACCATTAAAGTCGAAACACACGGTCAAACCGGTGTCGATGATCCACTGACGCAAGGAGAAATTGATGGGGCAAAAGGCGTTGTCATTGCTTCTGATATTGACGTTGACGCGGATCGTTTTGCCGGCAAGCCGCTGGTTAATGTGCCGGTTGCAGCCGGTATTCGCGAACCGGATAAACTGATTAAAGAGGCGTTGAGCAGCGCGCCGGTTTATATGCCTAAAGGCGGTGCGGCCAAGGCTAGCGCGGATGAAAACGTTGAAACCAGTACAGCCGGAATTGGTAACAAGATTTACACCAGTTTAATGAACGGGGTTTCGCACATGCTGCCGCTGGTGGTTGCCGGTGGTGTGTTGATCGCAATTTCATTTTTCTGGGGCATTTATTCGGCGGATCCTAAGAATGCTGAATACAATCAGTTCGCAGCCATGTTGAATTCGGTTGGTAGTGCAGCCATGGGACTCATGGTGCCAGTGCTGGCGGCCTATATCGGTGAAGCCGTGGCCAAACGTTCTGGCTTAATCGTCGGCATGGCGGTTGGGATGATTGCTTACAATGGCGGTCAAGGATCCGGCTTTCTTGGCGCGATTGTCGGTGGTTACATGGCCGGACTGGTCATTTTAATGTTGCAAAAAGTGTTCGCCTTCATGCCCGACAAGGAATTTCGGGGATTAAAAGCCATTTTTCTATATCCGGTACTCGGTGTCTTCATTTCCGGATCGATTATGTATCTCATCAATACCCCGATGAAAGCCTTGAATCTCGGTTTAATGGCGTGGTTAAAAGGGCTTGAAAGTTCCAGTCCAATTATTTTAGGCATTGTTGTCGGGGTCATGTGTGCGGCTGACTTTGGTGGACCAATCAATAAGGCGGCGTATCTCACTGGGACGGCATTGTTGGCACAAGGCAATTATTTCTTCATGGCCGGCGTTTCAGCAGCCTGCATTGCGCCGCCACTGGCTACCACAATCTCGGTATTACTCAATCCCAAAGCCTACAATCGTGATGAACGCAGCGCCGGTTATGTCAATGCGTTGCTTGGTTCAACCCATATTACAGAAGGGGCAATTCCATTCGCCGCGAAAAATCCGTTAATGAATATTCCGGCGTTCATGGTTGGCTCCGCGATTGCTGCCGTTTTGACATATATGTCCCGGATTCAGGTGCCGGCGCCTCATGGTGGATTCATTGTTTTGCTACTGGTGAATAAGCCGGTTCTATGGGTTGCCTGGATTTTAGTCGGTGCAGCAGCATCCGGTGTGCTTTTGGCCATGATTGCCGGCCACTCTGCCAAAAAACGTGGTGTCAACGCCGGTGTGGTTGAAACTGCCTTGGCAACAGAAGGGGCAGCCGCTGACGAACCGGTTGCGCACGTGGCCGTTTCATCAGCTCGCAATCAACCGGCTCCGGCTGCGGATCAATCCCAGCAAACTTTTGACCCTAGCGAGATTTTGAACAAAGAATACATTGAAGTCAATGTTCCTGCCAAAACGCGGGATGATGTGCTGCATTATTTGGCTAATATGGCAGTAAAAAACGACTTGGCAACTGATGCCGATGCTGTGTTCAACAAGTATGTGGCACGTGAAAAAGAAGGCTCAACGGGGATGGAAAAAGGCATCGCCATCCCGCACGCACAAGATGCAACGATTAAACGTTCAGCGATGCTCGTGTTACATCTGGCGCAACCAGTCGAATGGCAAACATTTGACGGGAAGCCGGTTAATGCGGTGATTTCGTTCCTGATTCCGGAACATGATAGTGGCAGTCACTTGAAATATCTGTCGAGTACGGCGAAGTTACTGACGCATGAGGATTTTGTGAAGGCGTTTCAGGACGCGAAGACGCCGGATGCATTGTATGAATTGTTTAAGCGGTAAGGTGTGAGTTTGTGGTAAAAAAGAAAGGCTTCCTGACGATGGTGTCAGGAGGCTTTTCTTTTTGGGGAGGGTTGGTGGTTTAAAACGTAATTTGTATATAAGGGCTTTAGTCGCAATGGTCAACGTTGGAGTTTTTGGATGGAAAACTGCAACGGGGAAGAGGTATTCTTTTTTGGGCAATTCGGTGGTTTTATTCTGCTTTCTATAACGCGCTCGCAGTCGCAGCAATCTGCACATAAGGACCTTGAGCCTAAATGGCCAAAGTCGGTGTTGATGGATGGAAAATTGCAGCAGGGACAGAAGTATTTTTTTTTGGGCAATTCAGTAGTCTTATTCTGCTTTCTATAACGCGCTCGCAGTCGCAGCAATCTACGTGTAAGGACCTCAAGCCTAAATGGCCAAAGCCCAGCCATTTAGGCTTGAGGCCACTTACACTCCGATTGCTAAGCGCTCCTGCTCGCGCTCACACAAAAACAGACCGCTGGGTGGGCGGTCTGCTTGTTGTCTGATCGTTTGGGGGACGATCGACGATTTCTACTTTGGAGGAGTAAAAATGAAAAAGTTGGGTTGGGGTTTAGGAATGAGTGGGTGGCTCATTTCTATGTTTCTTATACTACAGACAGGGTGTGAATGAATTGTGAAGGCAAATCCAACATTTTATTATGTCTTTATGGCGATTATGTTCACATTTTCCAAATCGGCTTGGAATTGCTTAAGAAGTTAGTTTGGCTGAACGTTACTTAACGAAACAAACGTTCTTCATGCAAATCCGAACATTTCGTGGTAAACTCTTCCCAACAGCTCAAGTCGCCTAAATTGGCCAAGATGATGGGGTGTTAATGTGAAGAAACAGCATATTGTGGCTCGGGTACGGCGCCCGGATGGTTTGGTTTTGGACTTCCGGCTACCCAAAGATATTACGCATGCAATCAAAGTAAGTCCGCAAACAGATTGGTTTGAGCGGTTACGCGGGGGATTGATTGTTGCACCTATGGCACCGTACGTGGGCAAGGGGAAGACGGCTTTCTTTATTGGTCGCATTGAGCGCGTCTATTATTCAAGCCGTCAGTTAAAACGCTTTACGCGCAGTCAGTTTTTGTTGCCTGATGTTTGGCGCGAACAGGATTTGTTAGAAAGTTTTACGTTTTTGCGGCACGATCACGCGTGGTTGAATCGCTTGTATATCAAAGACGATTTGCGTTATTGGTATCACGATGCCAACTCGCATTTTTTGGCAAATGTTCGCGATTGGCACTGCAAGTTGGTGTATCATCGCTTTCAGAGTCGAAAACAACGACTGCTGCCGAACTTCTAAGATGGCAACAAAAAGTTCAGACAAAAAGCAGGCCATGGTGACCTGCTTTTTGTTGCGACTGACTATGATAGAAAATATTGGCCGGTTAGTATGCTAATTAAGACAACCAGACCAGGCAAAAGGTTGGAAATGCGGATTTTGGTGATGCTCATGAGATTCAGGCCGATACCAAGGATCATCAACCCACCAATGGCACCAATTTCTCGAAGTGAGGTTGCCATCAACGTTTTGGGGATGAACTGGACAAGAAAGCTGGCTAACAGGGTGATGGTTCCTTGATATAAAATCACCGGGATGGCCGAAAATAAAACGCCGATGCCTAGCGAGGCGGTCATCATAATGGCCATGAAACCATCCATAACCGCCTTGGTATACAAGGTCGCATTATCACCGGACACGCCGGCTTGAATGGCCCCCAAGATGCTCATGGCACCGATGACGGCAATTAAAGTCGCGGTGACGAACCCTTCCGCAAAATGGCTGTTGTTGCGGGCAAAGCGTTCCTGTAACTTGAGGCCGAGGTGATTCATGCCGTCTTCAATATGCAACCATTCGCCCAGCAAGCCACCGAGACACAGACTGATGATGATCACAATAAAGCTTTTGGTCTGCAACGCCATTTGAATGCCAAGCGCAAAGGTACCCAGACCCAAACTTTTCGTAATCGTGTCCTTTGCATTGGCGCTGATATTGTGCAGGATCAGCCCTAGTAAACTGCCGCCGATAATCGTTAAGCCGTTAACGATTGACCCCATGAACATCATGTATTTTCCCTCACCTTTTCAATATGCTGGTTGCTCTTAACCGAACTATCATAGCATGTTTTACGGCGATCAATAACAGCAGGTTTTTACCAATTGGTTGACTGGTTCAGGTAAAATAGAACTATAACCGTTTTAAAGTGCAGAAAAGGCGTTTCAATCACGGAAAAGACTTGCAAAAAACAAACGCGTGTTCGATAATGTAACTAGTGTATTTTGAGCGAAGTATGTACGACATTAAGGAGACAAGTATGGCGAAAAAAACGACCACAAAAGCTGATAATAAGAAGTCTGATGCCACAGATCGTGAGACCGAATTAGAAAAGGCGCTGCAAAAGATTACCAAGGCGTTCGGTGAAGGCGCGGTCATGAAGATGGGTGATCGACCGGAGTTGAAGATCGATGTGGTCTCAACCGGGATTCTGTCATTGGATCTCGCCCTTGGTGTCGGTGGCTTACCGCGGGGCCGGATCGTTGAAATTTATGGACCTGAAAGTAGTGGGAAAACCACGATTGCGCTGCAGACGATTGCCGAATTACAAAAAACCGGTGGCAAGGCAGCTTATATTGACGCGGAAAATGCGATGGATCCAAAGTACGCTGCTGAGTTAGGCGTGAACATTGACGATCTTTTGCTTTCCCAACCAAACTCGGGTGAACAAGGATTGGAAATCGCCGAGATGCTGATTGAATCGGCCGCGGTTGATGTTGTCGTGATCGACTCCGTAGCCGCACTGGTGCCTAAGGCTGAAATCGAGGGTGCAATTGGTGATAGTCACGTTGGCTTGCAAGCACGGCTGATGTCGCAGGCACTGCGAAAGATGGCCGGCACGATTAACAATACGAATACGTTGGTCATCTTTATTAACCAGTTACGTGAAAAAGTCGGCATTGTTTTCGGTAATCCGGAAGTCACCCCAGGCGGCCGGGCGCTGAAGTTTTATGCTTCTGTGCGCATTGAAGTACGCAAAGGCCAGCAGGTTAAAGATGGTAAGAATGTTGTTGGGTTTGCCAGCAAGCTCAAAGTGACCAAGAATAAGGTGGCACCGCCGTTTAAGACCGTTGAAACCACCATGTCGTTTGGTCATGGGATCGAGCACAATACTGACATGATCAACTTAGCGACTGATAAAGACAACGATCTGGACGTTATCACCAAGTCCGGCTCATGGTACAACTATGGTAAGGAACGCCTCGGCCAAGGTCTGGTCAATGCGTCTCATTATCTGGATGAGCATCCTGAAGTATCCAAGGAAATCGAAGCCAAGATCCGTGAGCAGTCCGCACCGAAGCCAAAAGAAGAGGACGAAAAGAAGGATACTGCTAAAGACGAGAAAACAACGGCTGACAAGAAGCCTGAAGAGAAACCAACAACCGACAAAAAGCCGGATGATAAGAAAGATGATCCATCCAGCTTCGGGGTTGACCGTTTAGTTTAAAATATGCGTAAACGTACTAGCCGCAACCAGACTTACACATGATGTGAGTCTGGTTGCGGCTTTTGCTTGATAGGAAAAGAGCCAAGCGATTGTTCACAAAAACTTTCATCACGGTTGCACCTATCATGGATCTTGAATTCGGGTGAACCAACAGAACAATAATACAGTCATGTCAACAAACGTTAATACACGCGCCTTTAATTGGTTATGCTTCGTTGGATTTTAGAATTTGATATTGCTTGAAGAATCTTTCTCGAGATACCACGCGTTGATTGGTTGCATCCAAGAAGTCACCTGAATCTCCGTATGCGTAAACACCCAGTGCATCAACGCCACCTCCAAGTGAACCGCTAGCAACGAACTTTAAATTCTTCTTGTTAGGTGGGGTTAACGCCCACATGAGAATACGAACCCGATTATCCAACCAATAAAGATAGTTTTGTGAAAATGCATCTTTTACCCAGTCTGGCTGAGCGCCTGTTTTGGTGATTTCCCAAACATCAGCAGGTTGGCCTTTATACAATGTTTCCATGATCATTCGCCTCTCTTTGCTATTGACCGTTTACTAGTCTTTTTAAGTCAGTAAACGAGGTATAGAAAAATGGACTATAGAATCTCCATGTGCATAGCTGTCTGAAATTGGCTATAGCATATATTAGGAAATTGGTCTCGTAAAGCATTTTGTCTTCGGATTGTTCTAATTTTCAAGGTGACTGTTCAAGTGTCATGTTCGTCAAAAAATCTTCAAAACGCACATATGTTATTGCTTGCCAAACCAAATAGAGGATTCTAAGATAAATGCAACCGCTATCATTGCACCGCATAAAGAAACACGGACGAGTCAAATTTTTTTATTGAACACGATAAGTTCACAAATGAAGGGGTGAGCCAAAATGGAAAAGAAACAAGAACTCATTGCAAAGATGCTAGAACTGCAACATCTTTTCGAGGAACAATCCGACGTGACATCGCAAGCTATTGTTGCAAGTATCAAACAGGTCATTGATAAGGTGGCGGATAAACGGATACAAGGAGTTAATATTGCTCCACAAGTCTTACCGATTGGGTATTTCATCAGAGACGAGATGCGCGACCATCAGTATCAGCTCACTTTAGCACAGCGGACGGTACTGTTTGATCTGGAAGGCATGGCTGAGGCGATTGCTAATAAGTATATTTCGGGAATACCATCGTTTTAAGCGTGAATGTTGATTTGGATGCCATTGCTTACGTTAACGCGCTTCCCGGCGCAGGGATCTGCATGTAAGGAACTTGGTCGCAATGGCCAAAACCGGGCCATCACGCCCAAGGCCGCTTACACTCTGATCCCTAACCGCGCCGGCTCGCGCTCATGATACAAAAACGCCCGTTGCGTATTGGCAGCGGGCGTTTTTGTGATGATTGGATGGGGGCCAATCATCTTATTTTTCTTTGGAGGAGAAAAATGAAAATTAGGTTGGGGTGTAGAGATGAGTGGGTGGCTCATTTCTATGTTTCCTATACTACTGACAAAGTGTGACGAAAGTGTGATGGTTACTTTGCCATTTTGTAAAGGTTTGAGTAGATTAAGACGAAGAAAACTAAGCTTGTTCGGCTACTAGGTGATGCTGCAGCGCGGTTTTGAGCGCATCGCCTAATGCTTTGATACCAGTGTCGATCTGTTCAAGTGTCGGACCGGTGAAGTTTAGCCGTGCGCCGTTGACCTGAGCCGAAGTTGCATATAGGTTGGCGGAAGGCACATAGGAAATGTTGCTTTCCGGTAACAGATGTTGCTTCATGAAGGCACCCATGTCGAAGCCGGCTGGCATGGTGAGCCACAGGAAGAAGCCGCCATCAGGGTTGGTGAAGTGCGCTTCATCAGGAAGGTAACGATTCATCGCTGCGACCATGGCATTCTTCTTTTCGCGGCAACAATTCTGGATTTCGGTGATGTGGGCGTCTAAGTCATTTTCCGCCATGTAGGCATCAATGCCGTGCATGGTCAGGTTGCTGGATTCCAAGTCGCTTCCGCCTTTTAACGCTAGTAATTCCTGCAAAAGGTCCGGTGCAGCAACGAGCCAGCCCATCCGTAGACTTGGTGAGAGGATCTTGCTGAAGCTGCCGAGATAAACGACGCGGCCTTGCGTGTCAAATGACTTAATGGTTGGCAGCGGTTTACCATCATAGCGAAGATCGCGGTAGGGGTTGTCTTCGAGGATCATAACGTCATATTGGTTGGCGAGTCGAATCAGCGCCTGACGCTTAGCCACAGACATTACGACGCCGGTTGGATTTTGAAAATCAGGTACCGTATAGATGAACTTGACTTTGTGACTCATTAAAACGCGCTGTAAGGCATTAATGTCCATCCCATCGTCTTGCATCGGGATTTCATAATAAGTTGGCTGATAAGCATTAAAGGCGGCTAAGGCACCGAGATACGTTGGCGCTTCAACAACTAGGCCATCGCCGGGATCAAGCATGAGGCGCGCCACTAGATCGAGTCCTTGCTGAGCGCCTTGGGTCATCATGATGTTATCGGCACGAGTCGGAATGCCAGTTGCGCGCAGCCGAGCCGCAATCTTTTCGCGTAAAGGCAAGTAGCCTTGAGTGCTAGCGTATTGCAACAGTTCAGTATCGCCACTGTTAAAGCTGTGCTTAAATGCCTGATTCAGTTGTTGGGTCGGAAACAAACTCCGATCCGGGTAGCCGCCTGCAAACGAGATGACATTCGGGCCAGATGCGGCGAACAGATCTTCTAATCCGGAATTGCCGGTTTTTTGGGTACGTTTTGCGAATTTCATGATGAATCCCCCTTTGATATCGGGCGTGTAACCGAACCTGATGCCGATCCACACGTTAATTGCGATACCGTTGTCGCGTTGGTAAAAGTTCAACCAACGTTTTCTTATTGACACTAGTGTAAAACGGCTCGTATGATTGAGTAAAGCTCAACTATTTCAGCTTAAGTTGAATTTTGTTCATGTTAAAATCAACAAACAGGCCTCAGCGTCCATTTGACAGGCATTGTGCGGCTCAAGTGACAACGCGTGTCACTTGGATCAAGTAGAAAAAAGGGGAAAAGTGATAACATGGGTAATTTTTCTTATGAAGTCTTTAGTAAAGTGGTGGAACGTGGCACGTTAGCCCAAGCCGCAGCGGAATTAAATGTGACGCCGAGTGCGGTCAGCCATAGTATCAGTCAGCTGGAGACTGAGCTGGGGTTTCCACTTCTAATCCGTAATCGTACCGGAGTGACACTGACGGAAGATGGGGCCCAGGTGCTGCCGATTATCCAAAGTATTCAGAACCTTGAAGAGCAACTGTCGCAAGTCGCCGATAACATCAATGGCGTCAATACCGGCAGAATTCGGATCGGTGCGTTTTCATCGGTTTCGACTAACTGGCTGCCGACGATTATTCAACGGTTTAAGAAGCGCTATCCACACATTGAAATCAGTGTCATTCAAGGGACCTTCAACCGCATTGTGGAGGCGGTTCGACTAGGTACGGTTGACATGGGCTTTTCATCGCTGCCGGTTGGACCCGGGGTGGTGGTTGAGCCGTTGTTAAAAGATCCGATCTACTGCATCACACCAAAACGCTTCAAGCCTAAAAACGGCAAAACCGTGACGCAAGCCGATGTTGAGAAGCGAAATTTTATTTTGCAACAAATCGACTATGATCGTGATACCAAGAATGCGTTGGATCGTTATCATGTGTCGACCAACACGATCAACTATTCGATTGATGACCAAAGCATTCTATCCATGGTGGAATCAGGGCTGGGCTTGGGGATTTTGCCGAAGCTCGCCTTGCAGAAGCTGGTGGGGGATGTGAACGTCTATCCATTTTCCGAACCATTCGCACGAACCTTGTGTTTGGTGATTAATCCGACCATCAAAAAATCACCTTCTGTCCAGCGGATGCAGCAGGTGATTCACACATTTTTGGCGGAAACTTATGGGGAAGCTTTTCTTGGCAATCAAGGGTAAAATGATCAGGTGCGATCGTCCAGGCGATCCATCGTTTGGTTCAGTGCCTCGTCAACGCGATTGTTATTGCGGTTGGTTGCGTGGCCTTTGACTTTATGAAAGGTTACTTGATCGAAACGGTTCATTTGGTGGAGCAGTGCTTGCCATAATTCAGCATTTTTAACAGGTTTGCCGTGGTTGCGCCAACCGTTTTGTTGCCACTTGACCCACCAGCGTTGTTGCATGGTGTTGATCACATAGGCAGAATCGGAGTAAACGTCAATCGGAATATCGGTTCGTTTGATCGCCTTTAGCCCTTGAATCACCGCCATAATTTCCATATAATTATTGGTCCGACCGTAATCGCCTTCAGAGAGCATTTTTTCATGCTCGCCGTAGATCAGTAATGCGGCCCACGCGCTTTTGTCGGTGGGCCGAACTGAGCCGCCTGCGTGATTGCCGGTGTTGCGATTACCGCCGTCAGTATATAGTACGATTGATTCAGCCATGATACCCTCGCTTTCTAACTATCTATTGTAGGGGAATGCGGTGGTAATGGCTATGTTTGTTTATTTAAAAAAAGATTGAAAAGAGGCTGCTGCATGGAACGTTATCTTATCGCATTGGATTTGGATGGTACGACACTCAACACTGAAGGTCAGCTGAGTGCTGGCACGATCGCGGTTTTGCGGGCGGCACAGGCAGCGGGACATTTGGTCGTGATTACGACTGGCCGGCCGGATGCGATTTCCGAACAGTTTTATGATACGTTACACCTGCAGGGGCCGATGATTAATTTCAACGGCGCCTTGATTCATGTGCCGCATCAGCATTGGCAATATGAAAAAGAAGTCACGATTCCGATTTCGGTTGCGTTATCGTTACGCCAGCTCAGCCAACGCTTTACCTTTAAAGTGATGGTGGCAGAAGGTAAGCGGCTATTGGTGGCTGATCGGCCTTATGCCAATATTCCGTTCTTGCCGGATCGCTTACACCCTGATGCTTTATTGGATGAGCATGGGTTGCGTCAGGCACCGATTTCGGTCACCATGTTTATGGAAGCTAAGACGTTTGAGCCGGTTTCGCAACAAGTGGCGGCTTTGTATCCGCATTTGGCAGCCAAAACCTGGGGCGCTTGGAGTGGCGACTATACGGCGTTAGAAGTGACTAGCCGAAATACGAGCAAGTCGCGGGCGTTGGCGTATGTCGCTCAGCGGTATGGCATTGATCAGGCACATATCATTGCGTTTGGCGATGATATGAATGACTTGGACATGCTGCAATTTGCCGGACATGGCGTGGCAATGAAAAATGCGCGTCCAGCCATTCTTGAAGCGGCAGACGCGCAGACACCAAGCGATAACGATCACGATGGGATGGCAGATTACTTAGCGGATTATTTAAAACTGGCTTAATGACGATGACTTGGAAATAAATGAAAATTAGGGGATTGCGATCATGACAACGCTATATCTTGTCCGTCATGGGCAAACAGAATTCAATGTGCAAAAACGGGTTCAAGGAATGGCTGACTCGGCCTTAACACCAAAAGGAATCGCGGATGCTAAGGCGCTGGGACGCGGCTTTCAACTGGCAGGGGTGCATTTTGATGCGGCGTTTGCGAGTGACTTGACGCGGGCTGTCGATACTGCTCATTTTATTTTAAGTGGTTTGGGTGAACCGCTGCCGGTAACGCGACTCATGGGCTTGCGTGAAGAAAATTATGGCAAGTTCGAAGGGCAACTGGCAAATGACTTTTCGCTGGCGACCATGGGCATTGCCAACTTCCATGATGCCTTAGCCAATCGCGAAATTACGTTAGCGCAAACAGCCGATGCGGCATTTGCGGCTAATATGGATCAGCATCCAAACCCGGCAGAAACCAATCGAATGGTGCAGGAGCGGTTGGACCGAACGCTGCGAGCCATTGCCGTGGAAGCCGAGGCCAAGGGATGGGAACGCGTTTTGGTGGTGTCACACGGAACGGCAGCGTTAATGTGGTTGAACTATATCCACTACAACATTGATGGCCGCGAAATGCTGGATAATGCGAGTGTCACTAAGCTAATGTGGCTTAATGACCGCTTTCGGGTGACGGACTTCAACGATCTAAGTTTTCTGCATCATGGGCAAGAAGCGCTTGGTTAAGCCGTGCGTTGCGGCAATGTTTTCTGGTCGCGCCAAAGCAACAGATCAATCAGGAGCAACACCAGCGTAGCCCCAGCCAAGGCGTAGGTGCCGATAGCGTGGGTCAGGATACCCGTGACCCCGGCACCAAGGGCAAAACTCAAGATGATCGTACCGACAGTGGCTGCGGATGCGCGGCCTTTTTGTTGTCCGCGAATAAAGCCGTCATACAGGCTCTGCGCGGCGGTGCGTAGATTGCCGGTCATCATCAGTGACGTAAATGGGCCACCTTTTAAACGACGGAACTCTTGTAGCTGGGCAGCCGCGATCACTGAGACGCTGGCGCTGGCCACTAAATCTGGCAGCCATTTTCCCAAGAGACTTACCACCAACAGCCATGCAATTTCATAACGGATGATCCACCGTTGTTCGGCAAGCGGTTGGGAGCGATGACTGGCATGTAGCTGCAAGGCGCGTGCAGCCATGGTGCCAAACATAAAGGCGAGAATGGGTACCAGATAGCGGATTGCCGTGTACCACTGTCCTTGGCCAAGATGGACGCCAAGCAAAATAACGTTACCGGTTTGTAAGCCCGCAAAGACTTCACCGTGCAACAAGTAGGTATACGCATCAAAACTGCCGGCAGCAGCGGTGAGCAAGGTGCCGATGAGCAGGCGTTCGTGAATGGGGTAAGTGGTGGTTTGCATGTTTATGGTCGCCTCGTTTGCTTACTATTTGATTTTATTCTACGCAAGTTTGGCCAGCTGACAATGAAAGTGACTTTTAAGCTTAAACCGTTTTGAAGTTGATGTTTGAAATTAAGTTTGTTCTAAGCTGAAAACGGTTTGACCTTAAACAAAAAATCCCGGCGAGCATAGAATCTACTCGCCAGGAAAGCTTTGTTTGTTTTATGAGTTGATGACTAAGTAAATAATAACAACCAGTTTAGGCACGGGTCATGCGGCCTGAAACTGGCTGAATGTGATCTAAGCCATTATTTTTTTCGGTCTTCTTCTGTTTCTGGTGGAAAGGCCAAGACAGTTCCGCCGCCAAGGTTTTTGGTCATAGCGTGGAAGTTTGCAACAATTTTAAAATTAAGTTCTGACGCGTTCTGACGGTCTTGATCAGCGTAGTCAGTGATCGTCAAGAGTGCCGAATTTTCGTAGACTTTTTCGATTTTACCGGTAAAAGGGGCTTCCATGTCTTCTTTAACCTGACAGACCACCGCGTCACCAAGATGTAATTTTTCTTTTTCCATAATGCCTCCAACCTTTCCTGAATTCCCAACATAAGTGGCATACTATAACAACTGTTGCTCAATATCAAGGTACAAAAGGTGGAAAGTTTCAAAAAGTTAAAAATATTTATATGTTTTTTGAACTTAGGCGCTTGACTTCGATGAGTAAGGCACACCATAACGCGCCGGCTCGCGCTCTTCCACCAGTTTGCTTTCCAAAAGCAGGGGAAAAGTGGTTATAATGGAATAAAATAGAAAGGACGAAATTAGTCATGGCAACTAGCAACACAACGATTGATCAATTAAATGAAGCAGCACAAAAGACAGCGCTTGAGACTTTTGCTAAGTTTTACCTGAGTCGGTTCTTTGGTGACGGGCTCGATGTTTTTTCTCAACTAGATGAGCAAGGAGATTTGGCGGATATTAACCACTATCTTCTTGATAATCGCACGTTGACGCGTGAGGAGTTAACGAGTGGGTTACTGACACATCGTTCTGGCAACTTGTTGGATCTTTTGAAACAGGTCAATGTCACATTCAATGCTCAAGGGGCGCCGGAAACACCATGGGCTAAATGGTATGCCGATCAAATTGAAGGCTTGCCGCAAGGACTTTAATCAAGCGCATGAAGCTGGGTGCCATTAAGTAGCGCATTGTTTTCGGACGATTTTTAGATGGCAGGCAGATCAGGCTTAAATCAGCCATAGAGACGAATCCAGTTTCTATGGCTGATTTGGTATCATCAGCACTTTGATCTACAACGGCTAAACGGTAAGCAGCATGGTTTACAGACAAGAAAGGAACATTATGACGCAATATTTAATCGTCAGCGATATTGACGGGACATTGACTGCCAATCATCATGACGTGACCGAAAAGACAACGCAGGCAATCGCCAATGCAGTAACAGCCGGAGCAGCGTTTTACGTTGCGACGGGGCGCATGCATGCACTGGCAGAAGTGGTTGCCCATCAATTTCAACCTTATGCCAACATTATTGCGTCAAATGGTGCGGTTTATGACTTTTCCGGTGAGCGGGTCCATCACACATTGGGGGCGGCGGCGTTGACTGCGGTTGAAGAAGTGGCAACCGATCTTGGACTCAATGCGTTGTATTTCAGCGATGACACGGTTTATTTCACCGGAACCTTGCCGCCAGCGATTGAAGCAGCAGCGCGGCGGTTTGCACCGAGTTCAGTCGCGATCGAGGTGGTTGCCTTACCGTCAGCAGCGGCATTATTAACCCATGCTGCAACAATCACGAATGGCATTATTTTCGGACCGAGTGACTCACAGGCATTGGCAGCCGGTAAGACCGCATTAGAGGCACGCAACGTTTTGCATGTCTCTGCGTCTGAACACACGAATCTGGAATTGATTCCTCAGCATGTCGACAAAGCCAATGCCGTGCGTGAATTGCAGGCGAAAACCGGCATTGACGCTGCGCACACCATTGCTTTTGGCGATGGCTTGAACGACTTGGGTATGTTGCAAGCTGCCGGGATCAGTGTCGCAATGGGTAATGCTGTGCCTGAAGTGAAACGTGTTGCTCGGTATGTCACCGATACTAATGTGGATGACGGCGTGGCGAACTTTTTAACGGATTTTTTTGAGAAGTGAGCTTTTTCCGTAAAAAGTGGGGTTTCTGGTTGATTGTTAGCGAAACGTTTGCCACCATAGAGATGGTAAACGTTTTTATTTTGCGGTCGTTTGAGGAGGGCGTTAATGATGTATCATGCAGCAGCTGATCGTTATGAGAAAATGCCGGTTCGCCATGCTGGTAAGACAGGGTTGATGTTGCCGGTTATTTCGTTGGGATTGTGGCAGCATTATGGCAACTTGGATCCATTTGGCCCGCGACGTTCGGTGATTTTGGATGCGTTTGATCGTGGCGTTTTTCATTTTGATGTCGCTAATCATTATGGTAATGGTGATCGTGAACCGGGATTTGGCTCTAGTGAAAGGTTACTGGGGCAGATTCTGGCCACGGATTTAAAACCGTATCGGGACGAATTGGTGATTAGTACCAAGGTGGGTTATGAGATTCACCCTGGTCCATACGGTGTCGGGACGTCGCGTAAAGCAGTTATTCAAGGCTTGAATGATTCACTCAAGCGCTTGCAGTTGGATTATGTCGATATTTACTATGCCCACCGATTTGACGATACCGTGGCCTTGGAAGAGACGGTAAATGCGCTGGATCAAACGGTGCGTGACGGTAAGGCGTTGTATATTGGTATTTCCAACTATGATACGAAGCAGACCAAAGAAGCAATTGCGATGTTTAAAGATTTGCACACGCCTTTTGTACTGAATCAATACAGTTACAACATGTTTAATCGCACCGCTGAAACGTCCGGCTTGATCAATGCATTAAAAGCTGATGGTGCCGGGTTGATTGCATACGGACCGTTATCAGAAGGCTTGTTATCAGATCGCTACCTAAAGGGAATTCCGGATACTTTCAAAATCCATCCAACCAACAAGGCCACTTTTGCTAAGGGCAAAGAGGCTGTGGTTAAGCAACTAAATGCGCTTAATGAAATTGCGCATGATCGTGACCAAACCCTGAGTCAAATGGCCTTGGCGTGGTTGTTACGGGATCCGGTTGTCACAAGTGTGATCATTGGGACGACCTCAGTTGAACACCTTCAGGATAACCTTAAAGCAACGGAACATCTGACCTTTACTGCTGAAGAGATTCAACAAATTGATGATATTTTAAATGCTTAGTTGACGTTTGGCTGTAAAAGGCTAAGCGTAAGTATAAAAAACGGCTTCGGAGTGTTTTTTGACTCCGGAGCTGTTTTATTTTTGAGGAACAATGCTTGACAGGTGCTCTCAATCCACATGAAAAGCAGCAAGATGTGCCGCTAAATATTTTGCCGTTTCTCCATGACCTTGTTTGGCAATGGCTTGCGGCGTGCCGGCTGCCATGACGTGTCCGCCTTCTGCACCGCCTTTTGGTCCGAGGTCCAAGACGTAATCAGCGTTGGCAATAACATCTAAGTCGTGCTCAATGGCAATGACGGTGGCGCCGGTTTGTAACAGTCGCTGGAACACCGCCACAAGGGTCTGAACATCGAGCGGATGCAGACCGACTGAAGGTTCATCGAAGACAAAAAGCGTGTCTTTTTGCGAGCGTCCCATGTGGGCAACAAGTTTGAGGCGTTGCGCTTCACCACCGGATAACGTCGGCGTGCTTTCGCCAAGATGCAAATAGCCCAGGCCCATATCGTGCAAGGTTTGTAAGGTGTGGACGATGGTCGGTTCGTCCTTAAAAACGGTGAGTGCTGTGTCCACATCGAGGTCGAGTAAATCCGCAATGCTCCGCTCGTGCCATTTGATTTTCAACACTTCTGGATTGTAACGTCGGCCGTGGCAGGTGGGGCAGGTTTGTTGCATGTCCGGTAAATACTGGATGTCCAGATTGATAACCCCGGTGCCGCCACAGGTTGGGCAGGCGCCGGCTTTGACATTGTAAGAAAAATGGCTGCTGGTATAGTGCTTGGCCTTAGCAGCAGGTAAGCTGGCGAAAAGATGCCGCAAATGATCCAGAATATCGGTGTAGGTGGCGACCGTTGAGCGGACATTTTTGCCAACCGGCGTCGCGTCAATGGCGACCACATGCCGAATGCCACCGGTTTTTAGATCGCGGACAAACGTGGGAGCAGGCTGATCTTTGGTTGCGGAAAGTGCCGGCACTAGCGCATCGAAAATCAAGGTGGACTTGCCCGCACCGGAGAATCCGGACACCACCGAGAAACAATTAATCGGGAATTGGACGTTCAGATGATGAAGATTAAACCGATTCGTGACCGTGAGATGCAGTTGCTTGGCTTTGGCAATGGCCGCACTGCCGGCTTGTGGACGGACGATTAAAGGCGTTTTGCCAGTTAAAAACGGTGCGATTAACGACTTAGCATCGTGACTAATTTCGGCCGGACTGCCTTGATCAAGAATCTGGCCACCGTCAGCTCCGGCTCCGGGTCCGATTTCGATGATTTGATCGGCGGCATTGATGATGGCGGTATTGTGATCAACGACGACTAACGAATTGCCTTGATCGACCAAGCCATGCATGACTTCCAATAAACCGGCGACATTGGCAGCGTGCAAACCGATGGAAGGCTCATCAAGGACATAAAGAACGCCGGTTGTTTCGGTGCGCAAGGTGCGGCTAAGCTGAATGCGTTGCAATTCGCCGGTTGAAAGCGAAGCAGCGGCCCGACTCAGCGTGAGGTAACTTAAGCCTAGATCCATGATTGGTTTAAGCAGTTGGGTCAGCTCTTTGATAATATCGTGCGCCAAGGCTTGCATGTTAGCTGGCAGCCACTGGTAAATTTTCGGGATGAAAGCAGTTAGTTGTGTGAGCGTCATGTCGCTGACTTGGGCGATGTTTTGATCGACCAGATGCTGGGCTAACAGTTTGGGTGCGAATCGGCTGCCGTGGCAGGTCGGACAAACGCCGAATTCATAGAAACGATTTAACCGTTCAATTGCCCGTTCGTTTTTGGTGGTGGCTAGCGAATCTTCAACGGCATTAAAAGCATTTTCATATTGGGCGTGATCCATGTGGAAAATCTTGCCGGTTTTGCTTGGAATGTTGATCGCATACTTTTTGCGTTGGCCGTGCCAGACCTGTTCTTGCTGGTCTTCGGGTAAGTCTTGAAAAGGCGTGTCAATATCAATACCGATTGCTTGAGCCACATAAGGCATGAAGTTGCGTCCCGGAAGCCGCCATGATGCCACGGCGCCTTGGCGAATGGTCAAAGTTGGATCAGGGATGAGGCGATTGGCCGCAAGCGTCCGCGCCTGTCCCGTACCGCCACAGGTTGGGCAGGCACCCGTTGAGTTAAAAGCAAAATCTTCAGCCGCAAATGCCATAAAGTGGACACCGCATGTGGGACAGGTGATCATCCCCATGCCGCTTTCGCCATCATTAGGCAGATCCATCGCTTTGGCAATATCGAGTGTCGGTGGAACGCGGTGACCATTGGGACAAACAGGTGAGCCCAGGCGCGAAAACATGAGGCGAATGACGTTGAGGGCTTCAGTTGCGGTGCCGACTGTTGAGCGAATTCCCGGAACAACAGGCCGCTGTCTGAGCGCAATGGCACTGGGAATATGTTTGACCGAATCTGCCGCAGCCGGGCTGGTTTGGCCTAAGCGTCGGCGAGTATAAGTGGACAGCGTACTCATGTAGCGGCGCATGCCTTCTGCGTACAGCACGCCCATTGCCAGTGAGCTTTTACCGGAACCGGATCGGCCGGTGATCGCAACAAGCTTATTTAAGGGAATATCGACGTTGAGATGTTTCAAATTATTCACATACGCGCCCCGAACACTGATATGATCTGGAATTGCCATTGCAACACGCTCCTTTGGCAGACAAAACGTTTCGGTGAGTCAGTTTGAAAAGGCTGATGAGTTTATTGTAACGCAGCTGGGGAAGGGGGCAAATTTGGTTAGATTAGGTTAAGCGTCAACTTTTTCTTGGTTCTACTCCAATTAAGTGATTTCCGATACTCCGAGCTGGCTCCGCGGTGGCAGGATGGCGACCGCGCAGCTAGAGTGGTGGGCACGACTTTGAACCCGCAAAGTGCATGCGCGGTTTCAAAGCTCGGCCTTGGTCTAAAGCGGAGAAGCCCACTCCGCTTAAGACCAATTTCACCACTGAGCCCGCCACCGCTCCGCCAGCTCTTGTTTTCTATTTTTTACATACGAACAAAGTAACTTGGGGCACACAGCTGGGTTCGCAGTGTTGTCATTCGCCAGTAAGCATGGCGTCAAATTTATCGGAATATGCCAAAAAGCCTTACGCGGTGATGCGTAAGGCGTATGCGATTTTACAAATATGGGTGACGAACTATTCTTTTACCGTGACGCCGGTTGCCTGGCTGAGCAGTTTGATGAGTTTGAGGTATTTCTTTTCACCTAACTCATTGTACAGACGCTCGAGGTTGCCTAAATATTCCGGTCCCAAGTCTTCGACAGCCTTTTCGCCGGCTTCACTTAGTACGAGTTTGAAACTGCGGCAGTCTTCGGGATCGGGTTGCTTGTCGAGCAGGCCGCGTTCGAGCAGTGGACCGCTTGCTTTGGTAATGGCAGCCTTGGTGACATGCATTTCTTTGGCCAGATTCGTTGGTGTTCGAGGTGTCGAATCGGTTGCCATCCAAAAGAGCAGATTTTGTTGATTCAATGGAATGTCAGCCGTTGACACCGGTGAAAAAAGCCGATTAAATTGGTTGACCGACTGGCTGGCCGACAAATATTGCTTTTTCATCGTCATGTTCCCCCTTTTTTACATAACCTCTTTATACTTTAAGTATGAACTCTTGAGGTTAAGGGGCGCAACAATTAGGGCGGATAACTAGTTAAATTGTTCATGGCATCACATTAATTTTTGATGATTATCAGCTAAGGAGTGTTGAAGCGTGATTGACTGGCAAATATTGACGGTATATGCGCAAAAAGTTTCATCGCAGGATCATAGTGGACATGGCTTCGATCATATTGAACGGGTGGTGGCGAATGCAAAACAACTGGTTGCCAAAACAGCAGGCGTTGATGCAACGGTTGTCGTGGCTGCGGCAACCATGCATGATACTTATGACGATAAGTTGGTGGCAGATGTCGGCGCAGCAAAAGCAGCCGCACAGCAAGCGATGGCTACAGCTGGGTTGACGCAGGTGCAGATTCAGGCAGTGACAGAAATTATTGACCACATGTCGTTCAAAGCAAATTTAAGCAAGCATCAACCGTTATCAGTGGAAGGACAGTTGGTGCAAGATGCGGATCGGTTGGACGCGATTGGCGCGATCGGAATCGGGCGCGCGTTTATGTACGCCGGTGCGCATGGCGGTCGCATGTATGATCCGGCACTGGCGCCAAGAACGACCCTGACCGCAAGCAGCTACCGAGGAAAAGATAGCACGGTTATCAATCACTTTTATGAAAAGCTATTGAAGTTAAAGGATCAGCTCAATACATCGGCAGCCAGACAGCTTGCTGAGTATCGGCAGCAAGTGATGCTGTCATTTTTGGACGAATTTAAAGCAGAGTGGCAGGGGGAACGCTAATGGTGCGATTGTTTTTCTGAAAATGTAATGCTATTATTTGGGTATTCTAATCTTGCTCAGAAAAGACTCATAATTAAGTGGAAATTGGCTGCAACGCTTGGTGTTGGATGAAACATTGTCTGGCGATGAAGCGGTGTGCCTAATACGGACAGCATGGTGAAAACCATTATTTTCCAACTTTAAATGGGTGCTTTTAAAGGGGATGCAGCTGTGACGTTTCGACAATATCTTTTCCGGCTTAAGTGGCGGTTTGGCGTGTTTATCTTGATGTATGGGCTTGAAATTTCTGCGCTAACTGCTGTGTCAATTTTTACTGGGAATATGATTACTGCGTTGACCCAGTTTAAAGTAAATGCCTTTGTGACTGCTGCGATTGTGATGGTGGTAGCGACTATCTTTCAACTGGTGATGCAGACGCTGACCAATATTTATCAGGTGTCACTGCAACGGCGGCTCAATAATGACATTCGTACCGAAATAACAAAGAGCATTGCTGCGATGCCGTTTGAACAGTACCATGCGCGGTCGGATGCGGTGTATACCTCGTGGATGACCAACGATGTCAATACCATTAATACCCAGGGACTGCGCAATGTGGGCTATCTCATTCAGGCGAGCTGGCAAGTTGTGCTTAGTATTCTTGTGCTATTGACCTATCAAGCATCGTTATTTGCCACCACCTTGGTTTGTGCGGTGCTATTGATCACGGTTCCGATGATTTATCGTAAAAAGCTAAGCGCTGCGGCGGCAAAATGGAGTCAGGAAAACGAGAAACTGACCAATCGGATTACGGATATTCTTGAAGGCTTCAATACCTTATTTATGGCGAATCGGCGTCACGTCATGGTGGATCGGGTGTTTCATGCATCGAATGCGGCCGGACACGCACAAGTGGGGTACATTCAATTCAATATGGCCACGCAATTTTTGATCAATTTGGTGAATCTGGGCAGTCAACTTTTCTTGCTGATCCAAGCCGGATTGCTGGCGTATAACCGCGTGATTCCGGTTGGGGCGGTTGTCACGATTCATTCGGTGGCCGGGACGACTTTCAGTGGCTTAACCTTGATGAGTTTTGCCTTGACCACGGTTAAATCAGTCGCACCGATTTTTGATAAGTTTGCCAAAGCAATTCCAGCACCGCAAAAACCGAAAGTGCCAGTTAATGGTTTGGAGGAAGGTATTCATTTGCAGGATGTCACTTTCACCTATCCGCATCGCAAGGAGCCGGTACTTAATGATGTGACGATGACGTTGAAGGCAGGTAAGAAAATTGCCATTGTCGGACCATCCGGCCATGGGAAAACCACCTTGTTGCGACTGATTAGTGATGTATTAGCCGATTATCAAGGGCAAATCACGTGGGACGCCCAAAATTATCAGATGCTTGATCCGCGTTCTTTGCGGGATCAGATTACCTATATTGATCAGGCACCTTATATCTTCAACGACACCATTCGCTTTAACTTGACGCTGGGACAACAGGTAGCTGATGATGTGGTTCAGCATGCGATTGAAGCTGCGTGGCTGACAACGTTTATGGCGCAACAGGAACAGGGACTTGATACGGTCTTGGAACATAATGGGGCAGACTTGTCAGGCGGCCAAAAACAGCGGATTGCCTTGGCGCGCGGCCTCATTCGCCAAAGCCACGTGATCATCAGTGATGAAGGCACGGCGGCGCTTGATCCTAAGTCGGGACTCGCCATCGAAAAATTACTGGTGGCGTTACCCAAGACCACATTGATCATGGTGACCCATAACCTTCGTCCGGAGATTAAAGATCAGCTTGATCAGATTGTAACGGTTTGAACCCGTTGACGTTGCTAACAGCTTGAAATTTGCAGTTGGAAAATGGCTTGGTGCGATATTTTTCCAAAAAGGGCTTGCGGGGAATGGCGATTTAGTGTACATTAATTAGGCAGTTGTTTTTAAACAACCAAGTCATTTGCCGTCTTAGCTCAGTCGGTAGAGCGCATCCATGGTAAGGATGAGGTCGTCGGTTCAAGCCCGATAGACGGCTGCAAATGAAATGCCTGACAGATAGTTATCTGGTCGGGCTTTTTTTATTATAAGTTGCTAGCAATGTTGTGACATCGTTATCCGTCAGTCCAAGTGACTGCCTACGAAAGGATCGTTTATTTTGCAAATCCTCCGTTCCATCATTCAAATTTTTGGCGTTATTGTCGGTTTCTTGTTCTACTCTCTGGCCGAACTTGCACTTGTTCGCAGCGAACTAACCTGGGGGATGGTCGGTGCGATCGCGGCGTTTATCATTGCATTCGGGGCATTGATTGCCGCCTTGATGGTTTGTTACCGGCGTTTATATCGTCAGCAATCGCCTTTAAAAGTTGCCCATCCCGTTGCGGTCGTCTTGCAAGGCATCGGCTTACTGCTTTTGATTCAGGTGACGAATTCACTCATTATGCAATTAACCGATGCACCGTTGGCAGCAAATCAGAGTAATTTGATTAAACTGGTTCACACGTATCCATGGGGGATTAAATTGCTGGCGGTCGTCGGTGGTCCCATTGTCGAAGAATATTTATTCCGTGGTCTTTTGATGAATAGCTTTGGCTCATTGCAGAAACGTTCCTGGCAGTGGGTTAGCGTGTTGGTGAGTGCATTTGCATTTGGCTTTGCCCATGTGGCGGGGTCGCGCATTGACTACAATATTTTTATTTATGCCGCACTTGGCGCTGTCTTAGCCTGGACCTACCTGCGTACGCGGGACATGCGCTATTCAATCGGTTTGCACATACTGAATAACGCGACGATTTTATTGGTTTAAGCAGCGTGATCCTAGCAACCGATCATTGCCGCGTGAGCTTCCTTGGCTATGGGCAGATTCCGAATTGCTAAAAGCGTTAATGAATGTATAAAAGCCACCCATCATTGTTCTGCGATGGGTGGCTTTTATACGTTCCGGTCGGTTTATTCAAATTGGCAGTTCAATTCAGTGTGTAGAAAATACTTTCCTTCTGCTGTCAGATAAAGCGCTCGTTTGGTGTTGGGATCACGTTCAACAAAAGCTTGCTTTGAAAATGCATCAAAAATGGCATTACCCAAGGCACCACCGAGATGATGTTTTCGTTCGCTCCAGTCCAGACATTTAACGGTAAAGAGGCGTTTCTTTTTTTGGACGGTTTCAAGATCAATATTCAAATCCTTTTCAAAGAAGTTCAGACCATCCGGCGTGACTTGATATGCTTGAGGTTCTTCGCTAATGAGGTGATCAGCCAAGAGTTGATCGGTAATCAAAACGCCTATTTTTCCCGCCATATGGTCGTAGCAAGAACGGAAAGTCCGCATTTTATCAACCTTAAGGGCTCTGGTTAAGGTATGGGTTGACGCTGATGGTGAAAGTGGACTGAATTGTTCGATGAGTGCGGCAACCTGATCACTCACTAAGAAGAAATAGTGAAAGCGGCCGGATTTTTCCATTTTAACCCAACCATTGTTAATGAAGTTCTGTAAGTGATAACTGGCAGTTTGAGGTTGAATGTTGGCTTCGCGGGCTATTTCTAGAAGCGTGTGACCGCGTTTATCCATGAGACTGTCCAAAACTAGCATTTTTGAGTGATTGGACAAAGCGACTGCAATCTTGGTGATGTTAGGTAATTCTTTTGCCATGAAACGAACCTCTTTATCGGCGAATAATAACCGCACTTTAATTATTCCACATTTCGATGCGCATGGAAATGACTGCGCCCTAAAATTTAGAACAAGGGCGTTAGTTAAGCCCATGAAAAGCGATATTTGTTTCGCTAGTGGAGGTGTCCGGCTGTGAAAATTTTACAGGTTGAAAAAGTAGTTAAGCGTTATGGAAACTTTGAGGCAGTTAAAGGCATTTCACTGTCCTTGGATCGCGGGAAAACGTTAGCTGTCTTGGGACCTAATGGCGCTGGTAAATCGACAACTTTAAAAATGATTTATGCGACTACCGCCATTACTTCCGGAAAAATTTATATCAACGGGATCGATATTGTCAAACAACCTCGATTAGCTAAAAGGACGATTGGGGTGGTTATGCAAGATGACTTACTGGACACGACGCTGACCGTTAAAGAAAATATGATCGCTCATGGTATCTTATTTGATTTAACGGTTAAAACTGCAGCTGAAAAAGCAGAGCAATTGTTAAAGTTTGTTGGGTTGTCTCATTACCAAAATAAAGCAACAACCAGTCTGTCAGGAGGGATGCGTCGCCGCCTAGTCTTAGCGCGGGCGCTTATTAATGATCCCAAACTGATCATTCTGGATGAACCCACCACCGGGCTTGATATTCAATCAAGACATGTCTTTTGGCACCGAATCAATGATTTAAAAAAACGCGGTGTTTCCATTTTACTCACGTCACATTATGTTGATGAAATCGAGACGTTGGCGGACAACGTTATGATTATTGATCATGGCGTCGCTTTAGCAGAAGCTCCTGTTAAAGAACTTCCGCTAAAGTATGGTTATGCCACGCTGGAAGAGGCTTACTTGAAAATGACAAATTTTGATGAGGGGCGGGAAGATATTGAACAAACTCAAGATTAAAGGCATCGGTCATGTGATCTATCGTGATTGGATGAGCTTCAAGAAGTTGTTTAAAATCTCTATTTTTCCTAATCTGTTTGATCCGATCCTGTATTTGGTAGCGATGGGTTTGGGCTTAGGCAGTTTTGTTGGTCAAGTAGACGGGATGCCTTACTTGAAATTTATTACGTTAGGTTTGATTGCTGGGACGGCGATGAACGCGTCCAACAATGAAAGCACGGTTAATGCCTATATCCAGATGCATTTAGACAAAACATATTATGAAATGAGCACTGGTCCAATCAGCCTGCCGGATATCATTGTCGGTCAAGCTATTTGGGCTGGTATCCGGAGCGTCATCTTCGGTACACTATTTATGCTAGTGGCGCTACTGATGGGAACCATTAGCAGTTTTTGGGCAATGTTAATTCCAATGGTTTTGTTTATTACAGGTACCCTGTTTGGATTCTTGGGACTGGCTTTCACACTGATGGCACCCACCAGAGATTATCTGAACTATTACACGATGTTGGTTATTCAACCCATGTTTATGTTTTCAAATACGTTTTTCCCGTTGAATCATGTGGCCAGCTGGTTGAAACAGGTTGGCTGGTTTTCGCCGTTAACCCATGCGGTGGGCCTAATTCGCGGATTAGCTGATGGTAATTTGAGTGGTCAATTGGCTAATCTGGTTTGGTTGTTCGTTGTATTGTTACTAATTGCGCTAATTCCAATCAACTTGGTCGAAAAAAAGCTTGTTTATTAAATTGATGGTCGTCCTGGTGGCAAGTAACAAGTCGATAGGCGTTGGCATCAGCGAAAGGTTGATTTACCAGCGCTTTTTTTCTGAGGCTAATATTCGATTCATGAATATTAACGATGCAAAAGATTCATTTGGTTGATGTTAGCTGTTCTTGTTAGACTGGGGAGCATGTGATTGATTATGCGTTTGCTGGCGTAGGAATCGGAGTGTGGGGACCTTGGGTGCAATGGTCAAGGTGCGGCCAGTGCGTTTAAGGCTGCTTGCACTCCGATCCGTAAGCTTGCCAGCTTACGCTCATAACGCGCTCACCGGTGCAGGGATCTGCGTGTAAGGACCTTGGTCGCAATGGTCAAAGCCCGACCATCACGCCCAAGGCCGCTTACACTCCGATCCCTAAGCGCGCCGGTTCGCGCTCAGGAGGATGTTATGCGTAATTTTTTAAAGCAGGTACCGTTACCCATGGCGGGGTTGACGTTGGGGTTGGCTTCGTTGGGGAATTTGTATAAATTAGCTGGTTGGCAGTTGGTTGGTGATTTGACTGGGATCGTAGCGGGGTTGTTGTTTGGGTTGGTTTTGCTGAAGCTTTGTTTGACGCCGCTTCATGCTGCTGGTAGTTTGCAGGATCCGATTATTGCTTCGGTTTCGCCAACTTTTTCAATGACGCTGATGATCTTGTGCACTTATTTTGTTGCTTGGGGGATGCCGTTGCCGGTTGCGACGATTGTTTGGCTGATGGCGGTGGCGATTCACTTTGGGTTGATGATTTTCTTTGTTTTGCGGCATTTGATTCCACAGCCGAAAGCATGGCAGATGATTTATCCGAGCTGGTTTGTCACGTTTGTTGGCTTGGGTGTGATTCCGGTGACCAGCAGTCAATTTGTACCGGCGCTAGGTCAGCCGCTTTTCTGGATGGCGTTGGTGATTTATGTTGCCTTGTTTCCGTTTGTGCTTCACCGGTTACGGCATGTGCCTTTGCCCGAAGCGACTCAGCCATTATTAACCATTATGGCAGCCCCGGACTCGCTGTGTCTGACCGGTTATCTGGCCAGTTTTGACCATCCTAACTTCTGGCTGGCAACGGGGATGCTGATTTTTGCGCAGAGTTTATATTTCATTACGTTGGTTAGTATTCGGCAGTATACGCGGTTGTCGTTTTATCCAAGTTTTGCGGCCTTCACTTTCCCTTTGGTCATTTCCGCCACCGCATTGACCAAATATATTGCGGCTTTTGCCCAGAATGGCACAGTGCATGATCTGATGAGTGTCCTGCAATGGGGTGAGTGGATCGCGGCAACGCTGATGCTAGTCTTTGTAACCGGTCATTATCTGCATTTTCTGCGGCGGATTCGAAAAGGGATTAAGGCTGCTGCTCAAGACGCGCAGAAGGTTATTGAATAGTCGAAAAGGCGATGAGACAGCTTTTGTGACGTTTTTTCTGCCTTTAAACAGCATAAATCCAGCGCATCATTTTGTTGCTAATTTAGCCAGATCAATAATCTTATCCAGCATCGCTTGCTTATGCGGCCAGTGAGTACTCGGTTTCTGCAGCAGATAAAAATGCCGTTGAAACTTTTTCCCGATGGCTTGCTGCGGGGCGTCAGGCGGAGCGATGCGATCGGATAATAGCGCCTGCCCCACGCCATTTTGGACCAAGGCCCGCAGCATAGCGTTGTTATTAACGGTCATCAGGTGTTTGGGTGTGATGCCGGTTGTTTGTAGGTAAGCAGTTGTGTAATAGCGCATGCCGGAACCTTCTTCGCGGGTGATCCAGGTACCGGTGGGCCAGCCCGAGACCGTGAGCTGATCGGAACACAAGGTCGTTCTGATAGCGCCTTTAAGTGTCAGTGGCTGTTCAATAAAGCCGAGATCAAGGCGCCGCGATTCCAGCTGATTCACAACCTGGAGGGAATTTAAGACGGCTACATCGAATTGTAGGTAGGGAAAAGCAGCCTTCAAATCGCGCGCTAAGCTAGGAAACAGCACGGCCGCGACACTTTGGGATATGCCAATATGCAAGGTGACCGTGGTTGTCGCCGTGCTGTTTTGCAGTGCTTGTTTGGTTTTGTCCCATTCGGCTAACATGTTGCCGCTAAAATCGTACAGAATATCAGCTGCGGTAGTTGGCACGGTGGCGCTGCGCTTGTTGCGTTCAAAAAGTGTGACATTGAGTTCGTGTTCAAGCTGCTGAATGTGGTGGGAGACGGTGGGTTGACTCGTAAAAAGATGCTCAGCCGCCAATGAAAAACTGCGCGTTTCATAGACAGCCATGAAGGTGCGTAATAAGTTACACAATCAAATGGCCTCCGGAGTTTGTATTAAGTTTTTAAATTAAACGAGGATGTTAATAAAATATCATAATAATCACGAATAAAACAAACGCCCTTGTCTTTTTGCGACAAGGGCGTTTGTCTGCCAATAGCCTTAAACTCGAGCTTCCGAGGCATCGCCGGTTCGCCGATATAGATCGGTCGGCAATGCAGTAATTAATGGGCTTGGTGCGTCCAACGTTACAAGCGTTAAGTGATGCAAGGCACGCGAGCAAAGAGTGTAAAGAATATCGCGATCGGCTTCATTCCGGTAAGTGGTTGCGGAAATGTCCCAGCCCACAACCGCATCAAACTCAAGTCCTTTAGCCAGGTAAACCGGCAAGATGACACACCCATTTTTCAGACTGTGGTCGTTTGCAGACAGTAGCGTGACCGGCGTATCGAGCTTGAGTGTGGCGTAAAGTTGTGCAGCGGTCTTGGCATCTTTGGTCAAAATGGCCACAGTACTGTCAACTGTCAGCAACCGCGTGACCAAACGCGATAAGGAAGCAGTGGCGTCCGCCGATGAAACGGTCAAAACCTCAGGCATATCTCCGGCGCGATTAAAGGCTTGAATGTGGTCGTGTTTTGGCAACAAGGCTTTGGCAAAGTTCGTAATCGGTTGGGTTGACCGGTAACTCTTGTTCAACGTAATCAAACGGATCTTATAGCCGGAAAAAACATCCTTAATTTCGTGGATGAAGTCGCTGGGCTGGTAATTGCTGGTGAAGACGTCTTGTTTGGCATCCCCAAGCAACGTTAATTTCGCCTTGGGAAAAGCATGTTTCAGATACAACAATTGCGCCATACTGAAGTCTTGCATTTCATCAACGAACACATATTGAATCAAACTATTTTGGCCGCTGCCAGTGCTCAGGTCGCGCAGATAAAGCAAGGGAGCCGCGTCTTCTAAGCGTAAGTGATGAGCTTCAATGCCGTTGCTAAAAGCAGTGATCATCGTCTGCCAAATCGGCACGTTCACCGGAGCTGCTACTTGCTCCATGAATTGTTGATAATCCTGGAAGACGTCATAAAAATGATCATTGTACAGTGCGTCGTAAATCGGGGCGAAGGCTTTTGCAACAATGGCTTCGGAAACGAATTGTTGCTCGTCTTCACCGGTTTCAAATTCGTGATCAGCTGTCAACGTTTCTAATTCGGTTTGGGATAAGTCAGAGACACGCAGTTGAGCCCAGTCGTGCGTGGCTTCGTCGTGAATACGAGCGTTTAACTGTTTAATCAGTGCGTTTTTAGTAGCGGTAAATTTGTCGATGGGTTTCATCAAGGTCGGTTGCGACTGATAAATATTGTCAATCGCGGTGGCAGAAAAGAAGACTTCACCATTGAATTCAACGTCAATGAAATGAGGGACGCGATCCGGATCGTTGGCGTAATCGGCAATGGCTTGTAAGTAGCTAGGAGCCTCTTTAAAGCGGCGAATGGTTTCGGCTGCTTGCGGTAAACCGGCTGCATCGTGTTCGTACCGTTCAAATAAGGTTTCGACATGCAGGCCGGTAAAACGATTGGCGAGGAACTCGAACAAGGTGGCCTGACGCATATTCTTTTCACCTAAGCTTGGCAAGACTTGAGAAATGTAGTTGGCAAAAAGCCGGTTAGGAGAAAAGAGCACCATTTGGTCGGCATCCAAATCGCTGCGGCTGTGGTAAAGCAAGTAGGCAACCCGCTGGAGGACCGCACTGGTTTTGCCTGAGCCCGCAACGCCTTGAACGACTAGCAAGTCACTTGAGGTATCGCGAATGATGTCGTTTTGTTCGCGCTGAATGGTGGCGACGATGTTTTTCATATATTCGTCAGACTGGTCGCCAAGCACCGATTGCAGAATCTCATCGCCTACTGTTTCGTTCGTATCAAACATGGTTTTGATATGACCGTGTTCGATTTGAAATTGGCGTTTATTTTTCAATGTCGCATGTTGCTCGCCAGCTGGGGTTTCATAGGTCACATCCCCCAGCGTGCCGTTATAATAGATGGAACTGATCGGGGCGCGCCAATCATAAACCAGAAAATCGCCATCTTCGTCAATGAAGGTCGCGGTGCCAATGTAGAGCGTATCCGGTTCGCCGTCTTCGTCAATGTCGATGCGGCCAAAATACGGGTTGTCTGCCAATAAAGTTAAGCGATCGCCTTCATGTTTAAGGATGGTTTCATTTTCAACCGCCCGTGCAACCATGACTTTTTGTTGCTGAACGGCGGCGTTGGTTTCCATTTGGTCATCGACTTCAGTCACGTTGACTTTGGTGTTTTCGCCATATGCCCGTTCGATGCGACTGGTTTCACGGTGCGCCGCTTCGATTTGCTCATGGATGGCAGCCAACCTCGCTTTTAGTTTCGCAATGACCGCCGTGACCCGTGCCTGTTCTTCTGCTTTCGTTGCATTCTTCATAACCGGCGCTCCTCTCCGATTCAGTATGCGTGCGTTGATGTGACCAGGATCGAATCCTGAACCAGCGAACGCGTTATCGTGTTTAAAATAGTGTCGATAATCTTACGCCCGGTTGAGGGAAAAGTAAAGTGAGCGCGAACCGGCGCGGTTAGAAGTCGGAGTGTAAGCGGCCTTAAGCGTGATGGCCCGGTTTTGGCCATTGCGCTTAAGGTCCTTACACGCAGACTTCTGCGCCGGTGAGCGCGTTATGGGCGTAAACCAGAACGTAAGCGGCCTTAAGCGTGATGCTGGGCTTTAGTCATTGCGTTTTAGGGCCTTACACGGAAATCACTTAATTAGAATAGAACCGAGAAAAGTTGACACTTACTACACTTTGCTTCATGTTGTTGCATCGGAAAACAAGGTGGTACACTTAAACATAATGACTTCACACGGAGGTTCGAGATGGCTGATTTATGGCGGACGATTGCTGAGCGCCACGGTGAATTGCTAAGTGCACTGGGACAGCATATTGAAATATCACTGATTGCGCTTATTTTAGCGGTGGTAATTGCGATTCCGTTGGCGGTTTGGGTCCAGACACATGCCAAAGTCGCGGCAGTTTTGCTTCAGATTACCGGCGTGTTGCAGACGATTCCTTCATTGGCATTGCTGGGGTTATTGATTCCGTTTGTCGGGATTGGAACGTTGCCGGCGATTATTGCGTTAGTGGTCTATGCGCTGTTGCCGATTTTTCAGAATACATATATCGGCCTGCGCGACATTGATCCTTCTTATGAAGAAGCGGCGGATGCATTTGGGATGAGTCGGTTGCGGAAACTATTTAAAGTCGAGTTGCCGATTGCGCTGCCGGTGATCTTGTCGGGCGTCCGGACGGCGATGGTAATGATCATCGGCACGGCGACTCTGGCAGCGTTGATTGGTGCAGGCGGGTTGGGAACCTTCATTCTTTTGGGCATTGACCGTAACGATGCCGCACTGACACTTATGGGTGCCCTCGCTGCGGCGTTATTGGCGATTGTCTTTTCGTGGTTATTGAACTTGATGCAAAAAATTAACTGGAAGCTGAGCGTCGGGGTTGTGGCGTTGGCGGTTTTCGGACTCGTCGGCACGCAGGTTTACAGCCGGGTGACTGCGCCGAAAGAAACGATCACCATTGCGGGTAAATTAGGCAGCGAGCCGGATATCTTGATTCATATGTATAAGGAACTGATTCAAAAAGCCGATCCTGATGTTGGGGTCACATTGAAACCAAACTTTGGGCAAACGAGCTTCTTGTACAATGCTTTGCGAACCGATAAGATCAACTTGTACCCAGAATTTTCCGGAACGGTCTTGGCTAGTCTGACGAAACCCTCTGCAACCCAACAGCAGCAGGTAGCGGCAGGCAAAAATAATTATCCATTAGCCAAAAAGTTGTTGGCCCGGCAAGGCTTCACTTATCTGAAACCAATGGCCTATAACAACACATACGCACTGGTGGTTAAAGCAAGTTTTGCCAAGCGTTATCAGTTGCAAACTATCAGTGATCTGGCAAAAATCGCACCATCAATTCGCGCTGGCTTTGACTTGGAATTTATTGATCGCCAAGATGGATATAAAGGCATTCAATCTCAATATGGTTTGCAATTTAAGGTGGATTCCATGGATGCCTCGTTGCGATATCAAGCATTAGATCGCGGGCAGATCAACCTGACTGATGGCTACACAACTGACGCGCAATTGCGACAGTATCATTTAGTGGCCTTGAAAGATGACAAAGGTCTGTTCCCGATTTACCGCGGGGCACCACTCATGCGGGCTGCGTTTGCCAAGCAGCACCCACGACTGGTTGCGGCGTTGAACCGGTTAGCCAATCACATCACCGAAAAACAGATGCAGGCGATGAATTATGCCGTGAGTGTGCAAAATCAAAAAGCGGCCACGGTCGCTCATCGCTATCTCGTGCAACATGGTTTGCTCAAGGAGGTGCGCTGATGGCATTGATCAGTCTGGAACACGTCACGAAGACTTATGATGACAAGCCGGTTGTCAACGATTTGAGTCTACAGGTCGATCAAGGTGAACTGTTCGTCCTGGTCGGCACTTCCGGCAGTGGGAAAACCACCACGTTGAAAATGATCAATCGGCTGGTTGATCCAACGGCAGGTGTCATCAAATTTGCCGGTAAACCACTGATGGCATACAAGGTACGTGACTTGCGTTGGGATCTAGGCTATGTTTTACAGCAAATTGCATTATTTCCAACGATGACAGTTGCGCAAAACATCGCGGTCATTCCGGAAATGAAAGGGTGGTCACGGCAAAAGATCCGCACGGCAACCGATGACTTATTGGCAATGGTTGACTTGCCGCCAGACGAGTATCGAGATCGCATGCCCAGCGAGCTTTCAGGTGGCCAGCAACAGCGGATTGGTATTTTGCGGGCTTTAGCATCGCGGCCGAAAGTGGTGTTGATGGATGAACCATTTTCCGCGCTTGATCCGATTTCACGGACCCAGCTTCAGGATATGTTGCTGCACTTGCATCGGGCAATGAAAACCACGGTTGTTTTTGTCACGCATGATATGGCTGAAGCGATGAAACTCGGCGACCGGATTGGCGTCATGCATAACGGTCGGCTCTTGCAGGTGGACACTCCGGAAGCAATTGCCACGCAGCCAGCCAATGATTTTGTTGCTGATCTTTTCAAAGGAGCGCAGGCAAATCAAGGGTTGCAGGTGACATTGAGTCAATTAGCACCATTTGCGGTTGAGCAATCAGCTGATCATGCAGTTGGCGGTAATTTAACGTTGGCCGAGGCGCTGCCGTTGTTGGACGCCCATGAAACATTGCGGGTCAAGAGTGACCATGGCGTCTTCGTGATTGATACGCATAGTGTGGTGGCGTATCTTGCAAGTGCATTTGTTGATCAGGACACAGAAACGAAAGGATGATCGAAATGGCGTATGATTATGACACGATTGTCATTGGTGGCGGTCCCGGTGGGTTGGCGGCTGCTTACGGACTTGCCGCCAAGCAAAAGGTGCTGGTGATTGAAAGCGATCTGTGGGGCGGCACCTGTCCCAATTACGGCTGTGATCCCAAGAAGATGCTTTATCGCGGAGTTGAAGTCAAAAACGCTACTTTGCGGATGAACGGTTTTGGCATCAGTGGTACGGCTAAGATTGATTGGCCGTCACTCATGGCCTTCAAGCGCAGTTACACAACCGGTATTCCGGCTGGGACGCTAACCGGCCTAACGCAGACTGGCATTAAAACCTTATACGGACGGGCCCAATTACTCGGCCAGCATATGGTTAAAGTCGGGTCGCAAAATGTGACCGGTGAACATATTGTCATTGCCACCGGTCATACGCCGCGTTTTCCGGATATCCCCGGTGCCAATTTGTTGAAAACCAGCCGTGACTTTCTAGACTTGGACGAATTACCGACTAGCATTGCGTTTATTGGTGCCGGTTATGTCAGTGTCGAGCTTGCTAACATTGCCGCGGCAGCTGGAGCAGATGTGCATATCATTGGTCATTCCGACCGACTTTTACGTGCTTTCCCTAAAGTTGCCACAGAGGCATTGAAGCAGCTGTTGCTTAAAACCGGGATTCATTTTCACCCTAATGTTGAACTGACAAAAATCAGTCCGCTTGGAACGATGACGCACTTGCATGCAGATAGGTTTGATCTCAATGTGGATATGGCAGTTACGGCGATGGGCCGAATTGCCAACGTTGCGGATTTAGGCTTGGCCAATGCTGGGATTAAATCCGACCTCCGCGGTATTCCCGTTGACGATCACTTACGGACGGCGGTTGCCAACATTTATGCAATTGGGGATGTCAACTTAAAACCTCAACCGAAACTGACACCGGTTGCTGGCTTTGAAGGCCGCTATGTAGCCCAACAAATTCTTGGCAGTCAGGAACCGATTCATTACCCGGCGATTCCAACCATTGTCTTTGGCCCCACAGAGCTGGCTAAAGTCGGCGTGGCGCTTGAAGATGCCCTAGCCGCACCGGAACAGTATCAGGTCACCCACAACGAGACAACGCATTGGTACACATACAACCGCATACAAGACCCGGATGCGCAGGTATGGACGATTGTTGATAAAAGCACCGGCAAACTTGCAGGCGCCGTTGTCCTCGCAAGTCTGGCGGAAGGCCTCATCAACACTTTTGCCGCTGCAATTGATGCCGGTCAGGAACCTAGTGATCTCAACCGGATCTATGCTTATCCGAGTGCGCAAAGTGATTTGCAGTACTTGTTTTAATCTGCAGAAGTAGGTTTGAGGAATTCGAACGTTAAAACAAAAGGGATAGATTTAGCAATCAAGTTTGCTAGGTCTATCCTTTTTTGAGTGCTCGAGGCGGGGGCATCATTCATGCAGTATAGATGCATAAAAGCGATCTACTCAGCCTGAATAATTTGAATTTTATTTGGCTCGTTAAGGCTTTTTGGCAGCGTGATGATGGCAAGACGATTTTGATTGGCAGCGCTATAAACCGGGTTAGTAAACTGCAGTGTGTGTTTGTCCGCACTGATAACCGGTCGTAATGAAGACGGGACATCGCGGCCTTTTCGTTTTTGTGACAGCATGAAGGTCATTTGCTCTAAATCTTGATGCGTCAGGGTGCTAGCAAAATGCAATTGCAAGTGCCATTCACCATTCTGTTCATTGCATTTGAATGCGGTCAGCCGGACTTGACGCCGCCCCAACATGATACGCGCTGGCACTCGATAGGTTTTGGTAACGACAGCAGGCTGGGTAATCGGTTGATTGACTTGCTGATAGCGCCATATGACTAACCCAATTAATATGAGCATTGGGAGGATAAACATGGCTATTTTTAGGCTTTTTTTCATCAGACATTCGCCTCTTCCACTGGTTTTAGCTGGCCATCCGTCAGTTCGTAACTGTGATCGGCTAACGAGTAGAGCCAAGCTAAGTCGTGGCTGGCAATTAGCACCAATTTGCCTTGTTGGCGTAGGTCGGTTAGCAATCCAGTGAGCATTTTAACGCCATCTTTATCCAAAGCATTCGTGGGCTCGTCCAAAAGAATGACATCCTGGTCTTCCATGATCGCTTGGGCAATGCCGAGCCGTTGAATCATCCCTAGCGAATAAGAAGCGACCGGTTTTTTATCAGCAGCCAGTCCGACGCGTTTTAAGACGTTAACCACTTCATCATGGCTAAGCTGACTGCGTATACGCCCCAAGGCCATCAAATTATCATACCCGCTCATATCCTCGATGAAACCCGGATGCTCAATCACCGCGCCAATCTTTGCTGGAAAAGGACGCCGTGGATCGATCACCACCTGATTAATGGCAACGGTGCCTTGTTGTGGTCGAATGAACCCCAAAATTGTTTTCAAGAGAACCGATTTACCGGTACCATTTGGCCCAACGATGCCGTAAATACCCGGTCCGGCAAATGAAATGGTGATGTCGCTGAGAATTTTCCTACGCTTGAGGACGACCGAAAGCTGCTTGATTTCGATTTGATTGTTGTTAGTGGGTTGCGCCATTATTTAACCACCTTCCTGGCATGTAGATGACTTGAATGAGTAGCAATAAACAAATGAGTATGAGCAGATAACTGCTAGTGCCAAGTAGTTGTGCATCAGTCGGGAACGTGCTGCCAATCAAGGTGGCAAATGGCATGAATGGCACCTGCAACATACTAAGAAACAAGATGCTTAGCGAAACGGTAATGCCAATGACAAGATTGAACCGGCCTTCAATGACCAACATGATGACTAATTGCAGGATTTGAGCCAAGACAAGTGCGAGCCAAAAAGCCGGATGCGTAAACCCGCGTGACCCGAAAAAGCCCGCCTGATTTGCCAGTAAGATCGTGCCACCCATGAAGATGAGAAAAATCATTTGCAATAAGAGCAATTCTCTCAGCGGCCATAAATAAGCCCAAAATCGCTGATGGAAGCGCACAGCGTAATGGATAAACATATTCTGCTGATAAGCTGACGTGACGCCAGCACTCAAAACGATCGGCAAAAACAAGTAACCAAACCACAAAAATAACCACAGCACCTGGCCACTCGCAAAGTCTTCCGGTGGCGCACCTAAAAAAATCGCCTGTACGGTGTCTTGAGTTGCCACTAAGAAATGATTATGTACATATTGCGCATCTAACCCGATGGAGCCGCCCAATAAAACCAGAAATAGTCCACAACAGGTAACTAAGCGTTTATATCCCGATTTTGAAACCAGGCGTGTTCGCCGTAACCACAAAGATCACACCTCCGCCGGTAACCGGATCACGTTCAGCACCATCCGTAACGCTTCTGCCACCGCGATTAAAAGCAACAGCTGTTTAACGACATCAATTGGCCACAGTGCATCGCTTAGGGTTAAGCTTGGCGTGATCAACGATAAAAAAGGATCAAGCTGCAAAACATAAATCGAAATAACCCCACCGAGGCTAATCAGGACACCAATGGCAGCTGAACGCACCAGGAGCATGATAACGATGGCCGCAAGTGTATATGTAAAACAGGCCGTCAGCGTGTTCATGACCAAGTTGATGATAGCGGCCACGCTTGCCATCGTCAGCGTAAAAGAACCAACAACGGCAAACGTCGCTAACCAGATACCCACAATCAAACCGGTCACAATAGCAGTTAATTTGAGTAAACTAATTAAAAGGTAATTTGCAAGGGCAGCTCTTGAACCTAAGCGAATTAACAGATTGGCTTTTCGTAATTTACTAATGATCATCAATGCCATGATGCCAATAATCGGCAGAAAACATATCAGTTGTCCGAATGTCCGCTGAATGACGAGATTAGCCCATAGAAGACTGACCGAAAACTTACTGGCAGTGCGGCCAATGAAAGTCAAACTGAGCGAGCACGCAAGACTCATCAAACCAAACAAAAAACTCTGCCATTTTGGTAATAAACCAAAGACGCCAATAAGCGGTTTCGAATTCACCATCGCATCAAACCTCCACGGCTGGCCGATGAAAAGCAAGCAGACTCAACGCAATAAAGACAAGCGGCCAAAGAAAGACGTAAGCCAGTGATGGCTGGCCGATAGTTGGTACGACTTGCATGTAACCAATTGGCGCAAGACTCTGACCCAAGATCATCGACAGTCCTAATAGCATTAGTTGCAAGACCATGACGCCGAGCAACGAGATCGTCATCTTTTTGGTCTCAAAATATAAATAGTTAGAAAAGATGGCATAACTAGCACCATACACACCAGCCAGTAGTATCCACCCCACAACGTACCAGCCTGAATGCGCATAGAAAAAAGCGCCAAAAAAGCCCAAGTAACTAATGGCAACATTGTTATTCAACCACGCATTAGGAGCAACATTGGGCTGAATCAAAAATTGCATTAAAAAGTCCACCGTTAAGAGAAAAATCGGCAAAAGTGCGCCCCAAAAGCCACCAGCCAGTAAAGTCTTACGCCGATATGCTGTAAAACTAAGCCGGGTTCGCAGCATTTTCGAAAAGCCCTTTCGTCCCTCAAAAGCAGCAAACATCCCGCCTGCCAGCACAGACAAAAGCGGCGCGGCCATGCTCCAAACCACAAATAAGTTAGACGAAATGTCGACCGGTAACCAATTCATATAGGGCGAAAAGAAGAAAAAGCCTACTGTTTGTTTCCCGCCAAACTTATCAAGTGAAAGTAAGGTCATCAGGTGCGAAATAAGCAGCAGAAATCCTAATAAAAAGGCGATGAGTGTTGCCTTTGACTTCCAGTAGCGTTGATTAAACACTGAGTCACCTCCAGAAAAAACTATCTCACTGAAAATATCATTTCGATGATCTCCATATTTTCAATTTAGACTTCTCACGCTTGAAATCAATTAAGATGATGTAAACAAATAGTAAATTGACTGTAAATGTATCCTATGGTGGTTCGAAGCACAGTCTATCTTTAAAATTTAAGGTTTTTGGTCAAGATGTTCCTTTTTAAAGCCATTGACTTCTACCAAAATCTTAGCTAACCTAAACCCATATTCATACAAACGATGAGTACCCTATCCAAATGGTCGCCAGAGAGTCGGCAGCGCTGAGAAGTCGATGGCCAGGGTAGGTGAAATTGGGTCGTTTGCGTTACGTTCGGTGGGTGCGCCTTAAGCCAAGAGCGGTCCGAAATTCGGACAAGTTAGGTGGTACCGCGCGCTTGCGTCCTATGTTGTCATGACATAGGACGCTTTTTTAAATTAAGGAGGAAACACGCATGGCAAAAAAAGTGATTTTGACGGGTGATCGGCCAACGGGACGGTTGCATATTGGGCATTATATTGGTTCTTTGAAGAATCGGGTTGAGCTCCAGAACTCAGGCGAATATGAGCCGTTTGTGATGATTGCCGATACCCAGGCATTAACCGATAATGCCAATGATCCAGAGAAGATTCGTCACTCGTTGTTGGAAGTGGCATTGGATTATCTGGCCGTCGGGATTGATCCGGATAAGACGACCATTTTGGTACAAAGCCAAATTCCGGCGCTTTTTGAGTTGACCGCTTATTATCTTGATTTAGTGACAGTCAATCGCTTGGAACGCAATCCGACAGTGAAGGCAGAGATTAAGCAAAAAGCGTTTGGCGACAGCGTTCCCGCGGGATTCTTTATTTATCCGGTGAGTCAGGCAGCAGATATTACCGCTTTTAAAGCTACCACGGTCCCGGTTGGCGATGATCAGGAACCGATGCTTGAACAAACGCGCGAAATCGTGCGCACGTTCAATCGGACCTATCACAAAGACGTCTTAGTCGAACCAGAAGGCTACTTCCCGCCAAAAGGTCTGGGACGACTGCCGGGGATCGATGGTAACGCCAAAATGAGCAAGAGCCTGAACAATGGCATTTACCTAGCCGATGATGCGGATACTGTTCAAAAGAAGATTATGTCAATGTACACCGATCCAAATCACATTCATGTCAGCGATCCGGGCAAGGTGGAAGGCAATGTTGTCTTCACTTATTTGGATATTTTTGATCCGGACAAGGACCAGGTGGCTAAGTTGAAGGAGCAATATCAACATGGCGGCTTAGGTGATGTGAAGATCAAGCGCTACTTAATTGACGTGATGGAGGCGGTTCTTGAGCCAATTCGGACGAGGCGGGCCCACTATGCCGAAGATATGGGTGCAGTGGCCGAAATGCTTCAGCAAGGGTCGGCGAAAGCTAATGTTGTCGCGAATCAAACGCTGCAAGAAGTCCGGGATGCGATCGGCTTTAACTATTTTAAGTAGGTAATTACGTCTTAAGCCGGATGTCGAATGCAACCAACATGGTAAAATATAAAGGAAGTGGTAATTGATTACGATGCGAGTTAATAAGTTTATAACTGAAGACGACGATTAACAGTCTTATTAACGGCGCATGTACTAGAGGAGAATCCATGATGAAAACGAAACGATTAAGTCCAGTTGCAGTCACGAGCATTGTGCTTGGTGTCATTGTTGCGATCTGCCTGATTTTTGGTATTGGCACTTATAACTCGTTGGCCAAGCAGAATCAAGCTGTTGAAGCCCAATGGAGCCAGGTGGAAAATGTGATGCAGCGGCGCGCAGATTTGGTGCCGAATCTGGTGAATGCAGTTAAAGGCCAGATGGGTCAGGAGCAAAAAGTCTTCGGCGATATTGCTGAGGCCCGGAAGTCTTATGCTAACGCCGACTCAACAACCAGCAAGGCTAAAGCCGATGATCAACTGAATAAGAGTGTTGGGACGTTGATTAATGTGATCAAGGAGAACTATCCTAACCTCCAAAGCAGTAATCAGGTCAACACGCTGATGACGCAGCTTGAAGGTAGTGAAAACCGGATCTCGGTTGAACGCAAGCGTTACATTGATCAGGTTCGGGATTATAACCAAAGCGTTGTTACCTTCCCGAAGAATATCTTTGCAAGCATGATGGGGCTGGGCAAGAAGGACACCTTCAAAGCTACCCCATCAGCACAGACCGTCCCGAGTGTTGATTTTTCAAGCAATAGCTCCAGTTCTGGGAAGTAGGTGGCGCCATGCGCAGGCATTTAGCGTGGTTACTAGCCGCGCTGACGGGCTTGTTGTTGTTTACCGGTGCAGCTCGTCCGGTAGCAGCGGCCGAGGATCTGCCGGCACGACCAACTGACCATTACTACCTGGACCAGGATCGTTACCTTGATCAGGAAACCGAACAACTGGTTGATCAAAAGAATCGTTATTATCAAAGCACCAAACAACAGCCGCAAATTGCGGTAGCCGCACTAAAGTCTACCCACGGCGATCCATTGTCGGATTATGCGCCTGATCTTTTCCAAAAATGGGGGATCGGGAAAAAAGGCACCGACAACGGCGTGTTGATTTTATACGCTGATAATAAAGGTAAGCAAAATCTGCGGATCGAAGTAGGGTACGGCCTTGAAGGTGACTTGCCAGACGCTTTGGCGGGACAAATCCTCAATACGAACCTAAAAGGGATTAAATCGGGTAATAAAGCCGAACTGAATCAGGCTTTGCGTAAGGTCTTCAATGCCGTTGCGACCGTTATTGATAAAAAGTATAAATTCCCTAAGGATCAAAACACGGTCTCGGATGAAACGATGAATCGCTACCAAAATGCAGACCGAAATCGCGGTGGCAGTTTGTTAGGAAAGATTGTTGTGATCTTTCTTGTCGTTGTGGTCGTAGCAGTCATCTTCGGCGGTCGCGGCGGCGGTGGCCGTGGCGGACGGCGCCGCGATGGCGATGGCGGCTTCTGGCTATGGCTCATCCTAGATGCTTTGTTCTCTGCAGGCCGAAGAGGCGGCGGAGGCGGATTCGGCGGTTTTGGCGGCGGCTCCGGCGGTGGCTCAAGCTGGGGCGGCGGCAGCTCCGGAGGCGGCGGTGCCGACGTTTGATTGCAAATATATTTCAATTGCCAGACAGTTATTCAGCTGTCTGGCTTTTTGTGATATCGTGGGGGGATTGCAGTTTAGTGAGCGCGAGCCGGCGCGTTTAGAAGTCGGAGTGTAAGCGGCCTAAAACGTGATGGCCGGTCTTTGGCCATTGCGTTTTAGGTCCTTACACGCAGACTTCTGCGCCGGGGAGCGCGTTATGGGCGTAAAGGAGAATCCCGTGGCCTCAGGCGTGATGGGCCCGGTCTTGGCCATTGCGCCTAAGGTCCTTACACGCAGATCCCTGCTCCGGGGAGCGTGTTATGGGCGTAAAGTGGTTCGTCGTGGCCTAAAGCGTGATGGCCCGGTCTTTAGCCATTGCGTTTTAGGTCCTTACACGCAGACTTCTGCGCCGGGGAAGCACATTTGAGCGAAAAAAGCGCAGAAAGCCCAAAACTACAAACCGCTCCCGTACGTCACAACCCCATAAGTTTCGATGATGCCCAACCAACACACGCGCTGACATCATCACGTAACCAGGTATGAAAGAATCTTGGAGGATAGATTGATGCGCAATTTAACAATTGGCAAACCCTTGAAACTGATCATCTTATTTACGATCCCGTTGTTAATAGGGAATCTTTTTCAACAGCTTTATAGTTTTATGGACGCGCTGATTGTCGGTCGTACGATTGGCAAAGCGGCTTTGGCTGCGGTTGGTGCGACTTCGAGTATCGTCTTTTTGATTATCGGCTTTGCGCAAGGCACGACAGCTGGACTGTCAATCTTGACAGCCCAAGCATATGGAGCACGTGATTATCGGCGGGTGCGGCGTAGTTTCGGGACGAGTGTCTGGATCACGCTAGGAATTTCCGTTATTTTGACAATCGGTGCCGTGACCATGACGCGGCCGTTATTAACCGTTATGCAGACGCCGCCGGATATTATGGATGACTCGATTGCCTTTGTGCGGGTGATTTATTTTGGCATTATTGCTTCGATGAGTTTTAACTTGCTGAGTAATATGTTGCGGGCATTGGGGGACTCACGAACACCGCTGTTTTTCCTGATCATTGCGACGATTATTAACATCGTGCTGGATTTCTGGTTTATTCTGGGTTTTCATTCCGGCGTGGCGGGTGCCGGGTATGCAACTGTCAGTGCGCAGGTGATTGCGGCGTTACTGTGTTGGATCTATATTCGCATGCGGATTCCGTTGTTGGTCATTAACCGCAGCGACTTGCGCTTTGATTGGCAGGATATTGTTAAACACTTAAAAGTCGGCTTGCCAATTGGGTTCCAAATGTCGATCATTGCAATCGGTGCTGTTATCTTGCAAGTGATGCTAAACACGCTTGGTACGAATGCGGTTGCTGCCTATACTGCAGCTGGCCGGATTGATCAGCTCGCGACACTACCTTCAGCTTCGTTTGGGGTAGCGATGGCAACGTTTGCCGCGCAGAATCTCGGTGCCAAGGCGTACGGTCGAATTCGCCGCGGCGTGTATCAAACCTTACTGGTCAATGTTGGCTTATCGCTGGTGTTGGGTGCCTTGATCATTGTCTTTAGTAAACCGTTAGTCAATTTGTTTCTCGGACCGAATCAGCCCGCCGTTACCGCTTTGGCCCAAACGTATTTCCACTACAATGCCAGCATGTATTGGCTGCTAGCCATCCTATTTACCGTCCGGAACCTGCTTCAAGGATTGGGACAGACGCTGGTGCCGACTGTGGCCGGATTTTTTGAATTAGGTATGCGGGCATTTGCGGCGATTTTCCTTGTAGTACCGTTTGGCTTTGCCGGGGCATCGGCGGCCAATCCCTTGGCATGGCTTGGTAGCGTGCTCGTATTGGTCAGCTCCTACATCCGCACCATGCGGCGGATTAGACAGCAAGAAGATACGAAAGCAGGGGAAAAAGCGTAGAAGTAGCCGTTATGGGAAAAGCAACATGACGGAATATAAAAATCAGTTCTTCCTAAGTTAGTGGGCTGCAGGAAGAACTGATTTTTTTGGCGATTAACCTTAGTAGGAAATTTTTTGTTAGTGGGCGCCCCAATCAGCTTTTAAAATGTTTGCCGTAAATTTCCAGATCGGCTTTTCCTTCTGGTAGATCGGCAATAGCTGGTAGATGGCCCCAGTGGTCGTAGTTAAATTTCTTAAATAAACGCCGACTGGCCTGGTTGTGGCCGAAAATTCTTGCGATGATCGTTGTCAATCCGCGAGCCGGTGCTTCTTGATCCACAAATGCCAAGGCCGAACTGCCGATATGGTGACCGCGGGCAGTGATGTCCAGATACAAGCTGATTTCCGCGGTTTGATCATACGCTGCCCGGTCACTGTAGGCGGAAAGCGTTAGCCAGCCGACATTGTGATGATCAACCTGAATCATCCATGCCGGAAAATGATCATTGTGCGCTGCAAACCAAGCAGCTTTTTGGTCAACAGTTTGAGGTTGCAAATCTGCTGTTGCCTGATGCGTGGGGATGGTCTCATTATAAATGGCAACAATCTTGGGTAGATCTGCGGTGGTGGCGGGAACAAATTCGATCATGCTGACGCCTCCTATGCATTAGAACGTGATTCGACCGGTAAATGTGGGCAAACTAGCGGTACCATTATGCTGCATGGCCTCTAGCTGCGGCTTTACGCGATCACGCAAATCGGTACTAAGTTTTAGCTCGGTCAATAAAGCCTTAGTGGTGGCGATTTCCCACTTGGCATCATCTAGATCCGGACATTCTATTAGCTTGCCAGCAGTGTAGGACCATGTGTGATCATGGGCAATCTGCGCTAAGGTATCAGGCGTGATTAAAGTGCGAATGTTGGCAACATCACTTGGCGCAATCGCATAAAGTAACCCTTGAATCATCGCGGCTTGTAAATGACCAATTTGATTGAGTGCGGTGGGGTGAAGTGACCATTCGGCAAGATCGACATAATCGCCAATGGTGCGCAAGTTTTTCAAAAGCAAGGCAAACGCATTGGCTGATGCGAAGTACCATAAACTATGCGCCATCACAATGCGGTCAAAATGTTGATTGGCAACCGGTCCGAGGCTGGCGGTGAGATTGGTATCAAAGTGTACTGTCAGCCGACTTGCTAACGGCCCGTTTAACAGATGATCCCACGCTTGTCCGAGTGTGAGCGGCGCACCGTAATCGCGCGAAGCAATGTCGATCCCGGTGACATGCCCGTTGGGACCCACTTGATCTGCCAAAACAGCACTTAAGTCACCTTGACCGCAGCCGATTTCCAAGATGTTTTCGCCTGGTTGAATTTGCCAAGCGTCTGCAATTGCGATTCGGTGGGCGGTTTGACGTCGCTGAATGTCACGGGCGTCCGGGGTCGGACCAAGTGCCATTAAATCTGTAATATCATCGAGTCGATTCTTCATGCGAAACTCCCTTTATAGAAAGATTAAATGTGTCAATTTTTAGGTCATTTACGAGTTGGTGTCTGATAGCTACCAATCAAAATGGCATTTAGGCTTAAGGCAGGTCGTTACCGGCCGCAAAATAAAGATCATACCATTCTTGACGGCTTAAGGTGATGTCTGCTGCCTCAGCAATCGCCCGCAGACGCGCCGGTTTGGTGGTGCCGGCGATGACCTGCACATTCGCTGGAACGCGCAAAAGCCAAGCAGCCGCGATGGCATTAGGATTGGTGGTGTATTGGTCGGCTAGTTTTTGAAGCAGCGCATTTAACTTAGGGAATTGATCATTATTGATGAAGACCCCTTCAAAGAAACCGTATTGGAACGGACTCCAAGCCTGAATGGTCATATGATGTTGTTGACTATACGGCAAAAGGCCACCATCATGATCGATGGAACGTGCATCGGCCATGTTGGTATGCATGCCGGCATCAATCATGCCAGTATGCATGAGCGAAAATTGCAACTGATTGATGATAAGGCGTTGCGGGACAGCTTGCTGCAGCAAATCGACTTGAGCAGGATTAAAGTTGGAAACGCCGAACTGACGCACTTTGCCTTCATTCTGCAACTGAAGAAACGCCTCAGCGACTTCTTCAGGTTCCATGAGCGGATCGGGACGGTGTAGCAGTAAACTATCAACATAATCCGTTCCCAGACGCTTTAGACTTTGGTCGACAGCCGTCACCAGATGCGTTTTGGAAAAGTCATAGCGGTGCATGCTTTTGCGATCATTGATAATCCCGACTTTGGTTTGAATCAAGACTTGATCACGGGTGAAGCTCGCTTTTTTCAGTGCGTCACTGAATAACTGTTCGGCCTTACCATTACTGTAAATATCGGCGTTATCAAAGAAGTTAATTCCGACATCGTAAGCAGCATCGAGCAATTCCGTTGCGCGCGGACGATCAAGATTCGGTAGGCGCATGACGCCAAGAGCGATGGCAGAAGCGTTTAAGCCGGAGCGCCCGAGATTGATCATTTTCAATTGTGAGACTTCCTTTCAGAAAGGTTTCATGATGATTTAAGACTATCACAAAAATGATGGCGCTTGCGCAAAAGATTGGGTCGTTACAATCTTTTTACGCAAATACCAATAGTTGAGGTGATGACCCCAGTGGAAGCGCGCAAAAACCGGATTGCCGATTGATGGCTATCTGAGAAAAAATAAATAGCACTCTTTATTTATAAAAGAAATGATGGGATCTTTGGTAAACTGAAACTGCTTGAGAAAACGGCTTTGAATAAGGCTTGTCTAAAAATTCTCACAGCGGATAATAGCCGTGCTATCATGGCATTAGAACATTAATGATCTTTGGAAAATTCAGAAGAAACGGATGGAGCGGACATGGCAAACAATATACAGGGGTTCGTGATGATTAGCGCACAGTCGATTCTTTTTAGTATCACGAATCTACGGACGCTTAAGGCAATCGAGCGCGGTAAATACCCAGTTGCTATTGGTGATGATTTTTATGCTGAACATGAAATTTTACCGGAAACCGTTGACACCATTGTGCAGGCCTTTGACGCTATTGATCAGATCTTTAAAGACTATGGCGTTGCAACCGTTAATGTTTATGCCAGTACAAGCTGGGCAGAGGCGGATAATGCCGAGTTTGTTCGGGATCAGCTATACACGCGTACCGGCTGGCTCATTAAAACCACTTCTTTGTCAGAAGAGGCATTTTTCCGTACCCAGGCGATTATGGTCAAGTTTCCCCAGTTTGAAACGATTACCCAAAAAGGAACCGTGCTTATTGATATCAGTTCCGGTTCAGTCGAGTTGACGACTTTTAGTCAAGGAACGTTTGGGTTTTCACGTAACCTGTCACTGGGACCGTTGCGGGTATATGAAATTATGAGTGATGTCCAGCGCTCGGTAACCAATTACGTTGAGGTTATGCGTGATTATATTGACAGCCGCTTACTGGATTTTATGCGCTTATTGCCACAAGGGGTTGAATATACCAATGTGATTTTAATGGGCAGCAGCTTGTCGATTTTTCAAAACCTGATTCCAGAAGGTAAGCGGCAAGTTGAGACTGATCGTCCCGGCTTTGATTTGCTTTATGATGAAGTGACAAAAGCTTCCGACCAATATCTGGCCGATACTTATGATTTAACTTCAAATCAAACGTCATTGGTTTTACCGACAGTCCTGTTGGTTTATCGGTTGATTGAAACGTTAAACAGTCAATCAATTTGGATTTCGGATTTAAAGGCGATTGATGGTTTGGAAGTGCACGCGGCCCATGCTGGTGGCTTCAAAAAGCTGGGTTTTGATCCAGATGAAGAAATTGTCATCAGCGCTAATAATCTGGCTAAACGTTATCGGGTTGATTGCGACCATATGCAGACAACCCGTACATTTGCCTTGCAATTGTTTGATCGACTCAAGAAATTACATGGAATGGGCAAGCATGAACGGCTGCTGCTAGAGGTTGCGGCAACGGTTAGTGATATTGGTAGTTATATTGAAACGCACAAACACTATGCGCATTCGAATTACATCATTAAGGCTTCTGAAATTATGGGTCTAAATGCACTGGACGTCACCATGGTCGCTACCATCACGCGCTTTCACAGTTCGGTAACCCCCCAGTCGGATTTGAAGAACTTCCCGATCATGTCGACCGAGAATCGCTTAGTTGTCGCCAAACTATCAGCCATTTTACGGGTAGCAGACAGTTTAGATGCATCGCGGCAGCAAAAGATTCAACGAATGCGCGTTTCGCTGAAGCCAGACAAAGTGGTGTTGTCGGCGAAGGCCAATGATGATATTGAACTTGAACGCTGGACCTTGGCGCGTAAAGGTGAATTTTTCTCCGAGGTTTTTGGCGTAGGACTTGAGCTGAAAGGACGAAACACGTTATGAAAAAGCTTGATTTTTCGAAGCCGCGGTATTTTAATAACCGCGAACTAAGCTGGTTGGCGTTTAACGATCGGGTGTTGGAAGAAGCCCGGGATAAAAATAATCCCTTACTCGAACGGGTTCGGTTTTTAGGCATCACCCAAAGTAATCTGGATGAGTTCTTCAATATTCGCGTTGCATCATTGAAAAAAATGGTGACGGTTAATTACGATAAGCCTGATGCTGCAGGGATGAAGCCTCAGGAACAGCTTGATGCCATTTCAAAAACTGCCCACGAAATGGTCGAAAAACAATACAACACACTGGTACGCTCGTTGATACCAAAATTGAATGCTGTCGATATTCAGTTGCTGCATGCCAAAGACTTAACCCAAAAGCAACAGGATTTTGTGTCGGATTATTTTCACTATGAGCTTTATCCGGTATTGACGCCAATGGGAGTGGATCCAACCCGGCCATTTCCGTTTCTCAGTAACAACAGCCTGAATTTGGCAATCCGACTTGTGCGACCAGACGATGATGACGATAAGTCACGATCGTTTGCGATGGTGCAGGTTCCCGATGTCTTCCCGCGGGTCTTGCGGCTTCCAGGCGGTGATAACGTATTTATTTTGCTGGAAGAGGTCATTCGCATGTTTGTGGGCGAACTCTTTGTAGGCGCTGACATCAAAGAAACGGCAACTTTCCGGGTGACGCGTGATATGGATATGGACGTGGCCGAAGAAGATGCCTCTGACTTGATGAAGGAGATTCAGTCACAACTTAAGAAGCGCCAACGTGGTAAAGTGATGCGGCTGGAGATTGAAGCAGGGATGGGTAAACACCTGCGCAAACGCCTGACCAAGGCCATGAACGTCAAGGAAGAAGATATTTACGAAATTCACGGCCCGATTGATTTGAACTTTCTCAGTAAGTTGGTTAAGCAGGTGCATGGACATAAGGAACTACTCTTTAAGCCATTTACCCCGTATATCGATCCGGCATTTAAAGACACTTCGATTTTTGATGTGATTAAAGAACGTGATGTTTTCATGCAGCATCCGTATGACAGCTTTGAGCCAGTTGTTGACTTTATTCGGGAAGCTGCTCAGGATCCGCAAGTTTTAGCTGTAAAAATGACGCTTTATCGGGTATCGAGCAAATCACCCATTATTCGTTACCTTAAAAAAGCGGCGGAAAATGGCAAACAAGTGACTGTATTGGTGGAATTAAAAGCACGATTTGATGAAGAGAATAATGTCCACTGGGCGCAAGAACTTGAACATGCCGGCTGTCACGTTATTTACGGGTTAGTCGGACTGAAAACCCATTGCAAGCTCGCGTTAGTGGTTCGGCGTGAAGAAGATGGCATTAAACGCTATATGCACATGGCAACCGGTAATTACAACGATGTCACCGCCCGCCTTTATACGGATATGGGCTTGTTCACCTGCAATAACGAAATTGGCGAAGATGCGTCAAACATTTTCAATATGCTATCGGGATTTTCCGAGCCGCCTTATTTCCACAAGTTAGTCATTGCGCCGCTTGGCATTCGTGATTATCTAATGGATCGGGTTGACGAAGAAATCGCGGCAGCTAAGGCCGGACGCAAAGCTTTGATCCAAATGAAAATGAACTCACTGTCTGATACCGCCATGATCGAGAAGCTTTACGAAGCCTCGCATGCCGGCGTCGAAATTCATTTACTGATTCGCGGCATTTGCAATTTGAAAGTCGGAATCCCCGGTGTTTCGGATAATATTACCGTTCATTCCATTGTCGGCCAGTTACTGGAACACAGCCGCATCTATTACTTTTATGCAGACGGGCAGGAAAATGTGTATCTGTCCTCGGCAGATCTGATGAATCGGAATTTAAGCCGGCGCGTTGAATTGCTGTTTCCGATTTTGCAAGATGATATTCGGGAACGGATCATCAAGATTTTCGATATTATGTGGCATGATAACGTCAAAACGCGTATTTTACAGCCAGACAGTACCTGGATCCGGGCACAATTGCGCGGTGTGACAAAACTCAACGCTCAGGCTTACTTCATTGAACACGCTGTGGCCATGGGTGAGGCGTTACGACGTGAAGAAATTGATCAGGCACCTGAGGATTTACACGCAACCCACACGTTTATCCCAATGACAGCACCAAAGGAGGATGATGATGCATGACGCACCACTTCGCAGTCATCGATCTAGGTAGCAACTCTGCACGAATGACAATCTGGTCAATTGAGCAGGAAGTCGTTAAGCCCGTCAAACGGCTAAAAGAAATGGTGCGCTTGTCAGAAGATATGGGATCCTCCCGTATTCTGCAACCTGCCGCCATGGCGCGGACGCTCAAGGCGCTGCAAGGGTTTAAAGCCGAACTGGATAAGTACGATGACATTGATCTAAAAGCCGTGGCAACTGCTGCCGTTCGTGAGGCCAAGAATCAAAAGGACTTTCTTAAACGGGTCAAAAACGAAGCCGGTTTAACGATTAGCGTCATTCCGGGTACGCGTGAGGCAGAATACGATTTTCTGGGTGTTATCAATACGTTGCCGATTCAAAACGCCTTGATTATGGATACTGGCGGTGCTTCGACGGAATTGATTCTGGTTCAAAATCGTAAGTTGCAACACCTGGTATCGATTCCATTCGGGTCGGTTAACTTATCTGAGCGGTTTTTGAATCCTGATGTAATTTCAGCCGCCGAATATTTTGCGCTAAGCACCTTTATTCAACAGACTTTTAATAGTGTCTGGTGGTTACGACGCGCGCAAAACCTGCCAATTATTGCGTTGGGCGGGAGTAATCGGACCTTGGCGAAGATCGAACGGCGTAAGGAAAAATTAGCCGATTTTGAAGCCATTCACGGTTACCGCATGCCGACACAGCAGGCCAACAATATTTTTAAAGAAATTCTCAGCTCCGACCTGGCAGCCCGCGAAGCCATTCCGGGATTGTCCAAATATCGGGCTGACATTATTGTCGGCGGACTCATGCCGGTTATTTCGATGATTCGGTACCTTGATTCTGATCGCTTAACCTTTTCACAGTTTGGGTTACGTGAAGGCGCGCTTTACGATCACCTGAACACCCGAGCCGTGAATCAGCGGGAACATTAATTAATCATTGCTTAAACCGAATGCTGATTTCTGACGAGCCGCAGCAAATCAGCGATAATAGTCGTAACAACTTAAAGGACGGTTTTGAGTTATGAAAAAACTGATTAAATGGCTGGGACTGGCTGCGGCTGGGCTGGCATTGATTACAGCGGTACCACAAGTCGTGCGGGCTGATGATGCCTGGACCCAGCCGGTTGCAACGCTAGGGTCTTCGCTGACAACCGACCAGAAAAACGGAACGCTGAGCACATTACAAAACGCAGCGGGCGTCTCCAATGCCACACAGTTGACGGTTAATGGTGCCACCTTGGTGAAGTATCTCAATCCTTCTGGCAGCTCGTTTACGGAAAGCTCCGGCGTGTGGTCCAGTGCCTTAGTACAAAAGACAAATAATGGCGGTATTAATGTCACCATTGTGCCGTATAACGGAACGAATAACATTACCACGATTACGGCAGATCAATACCGAAACGCCGCATTAACGGCCGGGGTCAGCAATGCTAATTTATACATCACCAGTGCGGTCAAAATCGATGGTTCCGGTGCGTTAGCGGGGGTTTATGCAGCGTTTGCCCAAAATGGCGAGAACCTGAATAACCAACAGATTAATGCCGCCCAGCAGGAAGTCAATACGCTGAGTTCGATCACGCAGGCTAATAAAGGCAAAGATGGCTATACCGACAAACAGCTGAACAATGCAGTTGCCGGAGCCAAACAGCAAATGGCTTCGCAAAGTAACAATGGGCAGCAAACCCTGTCGCAGAACCAAATTGGCAATATCGTTGACAGTCAGCTGAAACAGAATAATCTGACCACGATTATTAATAACAATCAGCGGCAATTAATCATTAACTTGCTAGTGAATGTCCAAAAGGCCGGTTCCTTGAAGAATACCGATTTTAAAGCGCAGGCTGGCAAACTGGCAGATTCAATTCAAAATTCAGCTAAAGGCTTATTCGACAAGCTTAATAGTAGTTTGAATACGCAGGAAAATCGTAATTTCCTACAGAAAATCTGGGACGGCATCGTTAGCTTTTTTAGTGGCATTGTCCAGTGGGTTCGCAGCATGTTTTAGTCAAATCGGGCAGCTGCGTGGGATTGGCCATTAAGAGAGGTGAAGTTTCATGATGTTACCAAGTATGCTGGCAAGTACACAGAGCGAAAACGGACATACGCTAACAGGTGCCATCACGATTGGCGCTATTGTTGCCATCATTATTATCCTGTTCTTGGTTGTTAAACTCCTCGGTGCAATTTTGCGGCACCCGTTTATTAGTCTGGCGCTGTTTGCACTCGGCGGTTTTGCAATTTTCAAATTTGCCTTGGTCGGTATTATCGGCATTGGCCTGGTAGCCGCGGTCGGTGCCGGAGCGTTATGGATGAACACCGGCGATGGCAGTTGAAGGACTGGACTGTAAAGTTGCGAAGTTGAGCTAAATTCAAAAAGCCTGCTGAAACTGATCAGCAGGCTTTTTGAGTAACTTACTTTTTAGCAACCCCGCACTTAAACCCGTGATGGGAGGTCAACTTCTGCCTGGGCTAAAATATGACCTTTCATGGCATGGCGGGCTTCATTTAACCAGAAACCCGGTTGCAGTGGTAACTTAGTATCTAACGCGAAAACGATCAACGTGTAATCGTGATCCTTGTCAGGTGGTTGCGGGCCAACATAGCCTTCCCGTGTAAATGGATCCGTGTTACCCACCAAGTGACCGGCCGTCGCATTTTTACCTTCAATCATCGGCACGAGGTCGTGATGACTGGCACCAGCAGGAATCTTAGTGACCGATGCCGGAATATTGGCTGCGTTCCAGTGAATCCACGGCAGGCCGCCAACCGGAACGGCATCATAGTCGAGGAACCAAAGGGCAAAACTGACGGTGCCTGCAGGGGCATCTTCAATCGTAAACGGAAAACTCGTAATCGGGTAACCGTTTTTAACATCAGCACCGGTAGCATGTTTGCCATAACGATCATCAAGCTGGCCGTTAACAAGTGGTACGGATAGTTTCATTTGAATTTCCTCCTTTTTATCGCTACCTTAATGATAGTGGATCAAAAACATGAAAGCCAATCGTTACCGGAAAAATGACTGCTTAATTGGCTCAATATTCCGATCACGCAGGCAAAAGGAGAATTATTGGCATGCAAGAAAATGTTCAGGTATTACTTGACGAGGTTAAACAACACTATGATCATCCGTTAGAAGTGGTCATTCAAGGCGAGGCAAGTGGGGTCTTGACTCACGACCAGAGCCATCAGCGATTGAAAAAAGATGGTACGCTAGAGGTAGTGGTGACGGATACAACGAATGCGGATTACACACTGAGTCACGAATTACTTCACTTGTTGTATCAGATGAAAGGCTATCCGCAGTTGCAATTTCATTTGCTAAGCGGTGATCCTCAAGTCGATGATCAGCTTTACGCCACCAGTACCGCTTTGTATAACGCTGCGGTGCATATGTTGGTGGTGGCATGGCAACGCGAACACGGGTTAATCACGGATGCGGTCGTGGCGCAAGTGTTAGCCGGATTCAAGCAAAATGTACCTGCTGAAGCTGACAATCAATTGGTCATCTACCGAATTTTATCGTTACTTGATCTGTTAGGCTTTTTAGATGGCAAGCTGCCCGCTGATTTGGCAGCTGCCTACCCGCAAGCATTGCCTTACGCTCAAGAACTTTTTCAGTTGATTAACGAGCAGAAACTCGATTCACCGTTTGGGTTGCGCCGTGCCATCGTGCATTTGTTTAGCCGCTTTGATGCCTTAATTGAGCAACTAGGCTATCAACCCACAAACGATCAGGAATTCGCTACGTTGTCACCGGTTTTATCCAAACGGCAATTGCGACTCACCTTGGATCAGGTTTACCTAATCAAGCACAGCGGCTACCGCGATCGGGAGACTAAGCAGCCTGCTTATGTTGCCATGGGTCGAAGTGATGACCAAAATGCATTCGTCTTGCCGCTGCCCGAAAACGCAACAACGCCAGAAGCCTTCCAGCAGCTGTATCAACAACCGCTGAATGACGTTCTGGCGCAGTACCAACTGGATTATACAATCCGTTAATGATGACCGAAATTAATAAAGAAGCCGTTAGTGACGGATTGAATACCAAGCATGACTACCTGGTAAAGAACAATGGCAAAGAAAACTAAAACAATGGCCATAATCAAATAACTAAAGAAGTGCGACCACCGAAAGGATTTCATGACAATCAAGACTCCTTTCTATCAATCTTTATATAGAATAATATTACACCTTTCGACCGTAGAATGTTAAGAAATACAAAATTATTTTTGACGGCTGAATGCGCTGTCATGGACTTGAAACGACTTGTCAAGGGGAAACGTTGACGGCAATTAAATAATACTGGTTGGGATGCTTGCTATATTGGTGATAGGAAGAGATAACGACGGAGGGATGGCTAATGTTTGATTTACAGACGGCAGTGACTCAGGCTAAGTATGTGACGTTTATGACCGGAGCAGGGGTGTCAACGGCTTCGGGGATTCCGGATTATCGCTCAAAGGGTGGCCTGTATGCTGATAAGGTTGATCCCGAGTACGCGCTTTCCATTGATAATCTGCAGGCACATCATGAAGATTTTCATGAATTCGTCGTGAACAACATGTATTACCCTGATGCCAAACCCAATGTGATTCATGAAAAAATGGCGGCGATTAGTAATCAAAAGGGCGCCATTGTTACGCAAAACGTTGATGGACTTGACCGCCAAGCAGGAGCCAAGCATGTGGTCGAGTTTCACGGTAATCTGTACCGCATTTATTGTCAGAAGTGTCACCAACATTTTGATTATCAGACTTATTTGAAAAGCGATGTGCACGCAGCAGATGGCGGTATTTTACGGCCGGATATTGTGTTATATGGCGAACCAATCAACCCGGATACGGTCAGTGCCGCCATTAATGCGATTGCTTCGGCTGACTTATTGATTGTCGTTGGCACCAGTTTTGTGGTTTATCCATTTGCCGGACTTATCGGTTATGCGCAACCGGATGCGACGATTGTGGCCGTTAATCGGGAGCAGATTGCCTTGCCTCAAGGTGGCCACATGGTACTGGGAGATGCCACCGATATTTTTGCCGATTTGCACGTCTGATCATTTACAAGGTGCACGAAAAGGGGAATGGCTTGTGAACAAAGGACGGCTAGAAGCATTTACCGATGCTGTGATTGCCATTATTTTGACGATTTTGGTGTTGGAATTAAATCCGCCCCACAGCGGTTCATTGGCTTCGCTTTGGGAACTTCGCGGCGTGTTTGGTATTTACCTGGTCTCGTTTTTAACGTTGATGGTGTACTGGAATAATCATCATCACCTTTTTCAGCTGGTTAAGCGCATTGATTGGCGGGTGATGTGGGCCAACTCGCTATTTATGTTAGCTATTTCAATGTTTCCTTTTGCTACCAGCTGGGTTGGCGAAGGGCATGTTGATGCGTTTGGACCGGAATTGATCTATGGCTTTGTGGTTTTAATGGCCAATATTAGTTATCTATTGTTGGTAGAAACATTGCGGCGAGTTAATGGACCACACTCTGAACTGGCTGCTTTATACAATCGCCAGCATAACTGGAAAGCAATCGGTTCGATCATCATCGCATTTGTTGCCATGATTTTGGCTTTGCTTTGGCCACCGTTAACGATCATACTGGACTTGGTAATGTTACTCTTGTGGGCCATCCCGGATCAGCGGGTTGAACGGCATTTGCTACATGGCCCGAAAAACTAAACTTTGTGAAAAGGGGTTTTTATCTTGGCAAGAACCATTGGTATTATCGGTATTGGACATGTTGGGGTGACAACAGCATTTAATCTCGTTAGCAAGGGGATTGCGGATCGTCTGGTGCTAATTGACCAAAAGGCTGATTTAGCTGAAGGCGAAAGTTATGATTTGAAGGATGCACTTGGTGGATTGCCGACTTATACCGAGATTATCGTCAATGATTACGATGCTTTGAAAGATGCAGATGTTGTCATTTCCGCGGTTGGCAATATCGGTGCGATTTCAAACGGCGATCGAATTGGTGAAACCCAAACGTCAAAACAAGCATTAGACGATGTGGCACCAAAGTTGAAAGCGTCCGGATTCCATGGCGTTTTGCTGGATATCACCAATCCTTGTGATGCTGTCACCAGCTATTGGCAATATTTACTTGACCTACCAAAGTCCCAGATTATTGGCACCGGCACCTCGCTGGATACTTATCGGATGCGGCGCGCGGTTGCTGAATCGCTAAATGTGAATGTCGCCGATGTTCGCGGTTATAACATGGGTGAGCATGGCGAGTCACAATTTACGGCGTGGTCAACGGTGCGGGTTAACAACGAGCCAATCACGGATTATGCGCAAGTAGATTATGATCAATTAGCTGATGCGGCGCGGGCTGGCGGCTGGAAGATTTATCAGGCCAAACATTATACCAGCTACGGTATTGCCACCATTGCTACTGAAATGACACAGGCGATTATCAGTGATGCCAAGCGGATTTTTCCGTGCGCTAACTATGATCCTGAATTCGGTATCGCCATCGGTCATCCGGCGACGATTGGCAAGCTCGGTGTTGTTAACACGCCTAAGTTGAAGCTTACCGATGAAGAGCGTGCTAAGTATGTTCATTCCGCGGGCATCATTAAAGCTACAGTGGAAAAGATGAAGTAAGATTAATCCAGTAGCATTGATGTCATGCATAAAAAGACGCCAAATTGTGACCGGTATTCTCTAACGTTTTACTCCAACGTTGAGGGTGCTGATCAAATCGGCGCCTTTTTACTAGAGTTAATTTGAATGTTACGCCTTAATAAGGAGTTTTTCGGGTATGGTTAAAAAATATACGTTGGTGACTGTTGAAACGCCAAGTGGTTGGTTGTTAATTAACCGGACGAATCCACCGTATCGCGGGATGTGGAATACGTTGGGTGGTAAGTTCCTGCCTGATGAAACACCTGCTGTTTGTGCAGCACGGGAGTTACAGGAGGAAAGCCACATTATCATCCCTGCTCATGAGTTAACGGGCGTTGGGCGCGTTTTTTGGCATGTTGATGGCCAATTACGGGGTGAGCTTTACGCCTTTTTCGGGAAAACCGATGAGCCGTTTTTAGGACCGCGAGCGACGCGGGAAGGTATTTTAGCGACCTTTTCCAAAACGTGGCTGCTGGCGGATAATCCCGGGTTGGTGCCGGATCTGCAGCCGTTGTTGAAATATGCGTTGAATGGCGAAAAACATGATTATGCTTCCTACTTTAACGGCGACACGCTTCAGGCATTTCGAATTGCGGATGGTGAGTTCCATGATTAGGGTCGGATTAACCAGCGTGGCCGATCACCCTAGCTTGGCGGCCAATGGTAAGCGCAGTACGTTTGCTGATTACGCCCAGTATTTTCCGGTCATTGAACTGGATACCACGTTTTATGGGTTGAAAACCGCTGATCTAGTGCGACGGTGGCAGGCGCAGGTGCCGGCCGGCTTTCAGTTTATAATCAAAGCAAGCAAATTGATGACGAAACACGCCGCAACGCAAGACCTGGTGGCCGAATTTTCGCGCTTCAACGACATGGTGGCGCCGTTGACTGCCACGCATCAATTACACGCGGTTTTGTGCCAGTTCCCACCATACTTTGGCGTAACGGCGGAAAATGTCCGATATTTACAAAATATGAATCAGTGGCTGCCTGATCTACCAGTGGCTATTGAGTTTCGTCATCCTAGCTGGTACTTACCGGCGTATCGTGCCGCAACGATTGACTTGCTCAAAGCAGCTGGTGACATTCATGTGGTGGTCGATGAGGCGCAGACCGTGAGCGGTTCAGTCCCATTGGTGCCAATTGCAACGAACCCTGAACTGACAATTTTACGGTTGCACGGACGCAATCAGGCTTGGGGGCAAAGCGGTGCTAAGACAACGGAACGAACTAATTATCGGTATAGTCAAGCCGAGTTAGAGGCGTTTGCCTTAATCGTGAAGCATTTGAAGAGCAAAAATGTGACGGTTATCTTCAATAACAATGGCGGACATGACGCAGCAGCAAACGCTCAAAGTTTCATCGAAATGTTAGGGCTGGATTTTCCCGGGTTGGCGCCGCGGCAGTTGGATTTGTTTTAGCGTTTTAATGGTTTTTTTAGACAATTTCCATATTTTGTCTGACAGTATTGCCGATGCGTAGTAAAATCGCAGTAAGTACGCTAGGTTGCGTGCGTGCGATTTTTGGCAACGATAACGTAACGTGTTTGCTAGCGTAGAAGACCGTTTGTTCGCGCTCACCATAACGCGCTCCCCGGCGCAGAAACCTGCGTGTAAGGACCTTAAGCGCAATGGCCAAAGCCCGGCCATCACGCTTAAGGCCGCTAAAGTTCTGGCTTATGCCCATAACGCGCTCACAGGGCCAGAAACCTGCATGTAAGGACCTTAGACGCAATGGCCAAACCCGGGCCATCACGTCTAAGGACGCTTACACTCCGGTTTCTAACCGGCCCTGTTCGCGCTCACCATAACGCGCTCCCCGGCGCAGAAACCTGCGTGTAAGGACCTTAAGCGCAATGGCCAAAGCCCGGCCATCATGCTTAAGGCCGCTTACACTCCGGTTTCTAACCGCGCCGGCTCGCGCTCACTTTCTTGAAAGGTCGAATGTTTGGATGGTTGTGAAGATTAAAGAAGGATACATGCCGTTTCATGAATATAAAACCTACTATCGCATTGTCGGTGAACCTAGTGCCGATAAAGCGCCGTTGTTGTTGATTCATGGTGGCCCGGGTTCGTCGCATAATTATTTTGAGCTCATGGATGACTATGCCGAAACCGGTCGGCAGTTGATTATGTATGATCAGGTTGGCTGTGGTAAGTCATCGCTTCCGGAAGATCCGGGGGTTTATGTGAAGGAAACTTGGGCCGAAGAGCTTGTTGCTTTGCGTAAGTTCCTGCACTTGGATGAGTTACATATGCTCGGTCAGTCATGGGGCGGGATGTTGGAGATGTATTATCTGACTAGCTTTGACCCGCAAGGCATTAAAAGTGTCATGATTGATGGCTCACCGGCATCAATTAAGTTGTGGGTTCAAGAGCAACATCGGCTAATCAAGTATCTTAGTTACGAAGACCGAGTGGCAATTGCTGAAGCAGAGCGCACCGGTGATTTTACCAATGTGAAGTATCTGGCAGCAAATGATCGCTACATGGAAAAGTATTGCTGGGATGATCCAGATGAAAATTCGCCTGAACCATTACGCCGACCCACGAATGGGAAACGCGCTAGTCTCATTGCGGAAGGGCCAAATGAATTTACGGAAAATGGTACCATCAGTGATTTTGATGTGACTGACCAGTTGCACAAAATCCATGTGCCTGTTTTGGTGACGAGCGGAACGGATGATCTGTGCACGCCTTTGATTGCCAAAAGCGTGGTGGACCATATTCCCGGTGCAAAGTGGCATTTGTTCGCTAATAGTCGGCATTTGGCGCTGCTAGATCAGCATGATGAGTTCATTCATGTTCTGGATCAATGGTTGGCGGCAAATGATTGACTGCTTGGGGCGTATGGATTTTGGCTTGAGAAGAGTAGCTGGATAAAGGTGGAGCGGGCCATCGTGTCTGAGATCGCTTGTGCTCCAGCTTATGCCCATAACCGCGCTCACAGGGCCAGAAACCTGCGTGTAAGGACCTCAGGCGCAATGGTCAAAGCTCGACCATCACGCCTGAGGCCACTTACACTCCGGTTTCTAAGCGGCCCTGTTCACGCTCACCATAACGCGCTCACCGGCGCAGAAACCTGCGTGTAAGGACCTTAAGCGCAATGGCCAAAACCCGGCCATCACGCTTAAGGCCGCTTATGTTCCAGCTTATGCCCATAACGCGCTCACCGGCGCAGAAGGCTGCGTGTAAGGACCTCAAACGCAATGGCCAAAACCGGGCCATCACGTTTGAGGCCACTTACACTCCGACTTCTAAGCGCGCCGGTTCACGCTCACTTCGATTTCTAAGCGTTCCTGCTCACACTCTGTTATACTAGACTCATTCTGAATTAATGTACGGGAGGCACTTGCATGGCAAGCAAACCAACTTTTTATGTGACGACACCGATTTATTATCCATCTGGCAAACTACATATCGGCAATGCGTATACGACCATTGCGGCAGATGTATTGGCACGATATAAGCGGTTGATGGGTTATGATGTTTTCTTCCTGACCGGGACAGATGAGCATGGCCTCAAGATTGAGCAAAAAGCCGACAAGCTAGGGGTCACACCGCAAGCTTATGTTGACGGGATGGCAGCACAGATCAAGCAACTGTGGAAAATGCTTGAGATCACGAATGATAAGTTTATTCGGACAACGGATAAGGAACATGTCGAGGCAGTTCAGGAAATCGTTGAACGGCTAATTAAGCAAGGCGATGTTTATCTGGGCGAATACACTGGCTGGTATTCAGTCGAGGATGAAGAATACTTTACCGAGTCGCAGCTGTCTGAAGTTTATCGTGATAAAGATGGCAAAGTCATTGGCGGCAAGGCTCCATCTGGTCACGAGGTTCAGCTGGTTCATGAACCAAGCTACTTCTTTAAGATGAGCAAGTACACGGATCGTTTGCTGAAGTATTATGATGAGCATCCTGATTTTGTGCAGCCGGCATCGCGTAAGACGGAAATGATTAACAATTTCATCAAGCCTGGTCTAGAAGATCTGGCAATGAGCCGCACCAGTTTTAATTGGGGCGTTCAGATTCCGTCTGATCCTAAACACGTGGTTTATGTCTGGGTCGATGCGTTGTTAAACTATATTACCGCGCTGGGCTATGGCAGCAACGATCACGCCTTATTTGATAAATACTGGCCGGCTAATGTTCAGTTAATCGGGAAGGAAATTGTTCGCTTCCACATCATTTACTGGCCGATTATTTTGATGGCCTTGGATTTGCCATTACCGAAAAAGATTTACGCACATGGCTGGCTGGTCATGAAAGACGGCAAAATGAGCAAGTCAAAAGGCAATGCTATTTATCCGGACATGATTGTGGAACGTTACGGACTGGATGCGCTGCGTTACTACCTGATGCGCGCGATTCCATTTGGTAACGATGGTATTTTCACGCCTGAAGATTTCATTGATCGGATTAATTATGATTTAGCGAACGATCTGGGCAACTTGTTGAATCGGACAATTGCTATGATTAACAAGTATGAAGACGGGATCTTACCTGCCTTCAAGCCGGATGTTACCCCATTTGATCAGGATCTTGGCGATGTTGCGCAGGCAGCGTTGGCGCAATATCACAAGCTTATGGATGAATTACGGTTCTCAGATGCGTTGGATCAGGTCTGGAAGATCGTTTCCCGCGCCAATAAATATATTGATGAAACCGAACCATGGAAACTCGCCAAAGACCCAGCCAAGAAAGACCAGCTTGATTCGGTCATGGCACACTTGGCTGAAAGTTTGCGCCTGATCGCTTTACTCATTCAGCCAGTGATGACCCATGCACCGGTTCAAATTTTCGGTCAACTTGGCTTAGATCACGAAAACGAAGATCACAAAGTCGTGAAGTGGGGAGCCTTGCCTGCCGGTGCCAAAGTCGTCGAACAAGGCACACCGATCTTCCCGCGGCTTGATGCTGAAGAAGAAGTAGCGTATATCAAGAGCAAGATGACGCCTGGCACGGCTAAAGCAGCTGTCGATGAAAAGACCCGCAAGCCGGAAATCGACTTCAAGCAATTCGATAAGAGCGAAATCCGAGTGGCAGAAATTCTAAACGTTGAACCGGTCAAGGGCGCTGACAAGCTGTTGAAGTTTACCCTTGACGCTGGTGATGAGGGTACGCGCCAGATTCTGTCCGGTATTCGTGAATTTTATCCGGATTACCAAAAGTTGAAGGGTAAAAAGGTCATGGCTGTGGTCAACCTCAAGCCACGCAAACTTAAAGGCGAAATGTCCGAGGGGATGCTGTTATCAGCCGAAAGCTTGGACGGCAAGAAGATTACATTGCTGGAAGTCTCAGAAAACCTGGAAAATGGCAGTTTGGTTGGTTAATTGAACGCTATAATAAAAGGGCACTTCAAAATGAAGTGCCCTTTTTATGCGTTTATGGTTACATTGTTCGATTCAAGTGTACCTGAAGGATGATATTGAGAATTGGGATCATAATAGTGCTTAGTGCAAGAAGAACTATGGCAACGCTTGATACGTCCAATGCTGCCATGACAAACAAGGCGGCGATGTTCAAAAGGACAATCCACTTAATAGAGAGAAAGGCTGCTTTGCCGATAATCATTTGATTGCGCTCATCGTTCATCTCATTAGCAAGCCTCTTATCAGAAAGCGATCCATGTTGCAGCTTTTGGATTCGCTGAGTTTCGGTTCGCTGCTGAGTGGCAAAAATAGCATAGCTGACAAGGACCGCAACTGTTACCAAAAGAACCTTTCCGATACTTTCTGGAACAGTGGCCTTGCTATACCGGTATAACATGGCAAAGACGAAAGCGCCAAACCACGCTAACCAACTCGTTAAAGGCATAACGTGCAAAATTCTTTTCATGACGGTTACCTCCTTGGTAAAGCAAACAGTGATTGATCATTCAGGATGGGTTATAGCAACTTCGAATCCGCACTTTCATCGATAAAAATGCGTTCGATGGGTAGGTTAAATACATGTGAAAGCTTAAATGCGAGTCCGAGTGAGGGGTTATATCTGCCGTTTTCGAGAGAACTAACGGTTTGGCGCGACACTTCTAAGCGATCGGCTAAGTCTTGTTGCGTTAAGTGATGTTGATTGCGCAATGCTTCGATCCGATTTTCCAAAAGCTACACCTCGCTTTGTAAAGCTTACTTTACATCATGAATGTAGTCTCTTTTGGCTAAAATGTCAAGCAAACTTTACATTGGTATTTTTAAAAATAATAAAAGACACACCATGCCAAGATTCTTCATAGTGTGCCTTCTGGGTGACGTCAGAATAAGTTGTCTAATCCGCCACTGCAGTTGTTGTCGTTGCCACTTTTTTACGAGCCGCTTTGATGCGATCTTCGGTGTAGTATTGCGCCTGAGCATTGAATAAATCGCGATAAATACCGGGTTCTGCCATGAGGCTGTTGTGAGTACCGTCCTGAACAATCTTGCCGTGATCGAGTACAACAATTCGTTGCGAAAAACGGGTTGAGCTCATTCGGTGGGAGACGTAGATGGCAGTTTTACCTTCGATGAGCTCATCAAATCGCTGATAAATTTCATATTCCGAGATGGGATCGAGTGCTGCGGTTGGCTCGTCAAGAATCATGATCGGGGCGTCCTTGTACCACGCCCGCGCAATGGCAATCTTCTGGGCCTCACCGCCGGAAACGGTCACGCCGTCATCACTCAGCGCCGTCGTAATCGGTGTATCGATGGTTTTAGGCATACGCTTAACCCGGTCGGCTACATCGGCTACTTTCAAGGCTTTCCAGACCCGTTCACGATCGGGGTGAGCAGTAGCGGCAACATTTTCGGCAATGCTGTAGGCAAAGAGGCGGAAGTCCTGGAAAACCACGCCCAAAAGACTGCGATATTCGTCTTCATCGTATTTTTGAATGTCGATATCGTTTAAGGTGATGACGCCCTCAGTAGGTTTAAATAGCCGCACGAGTAGTTTGATTAGCGTTGTTTTCCCGCTGCCATTGCGACCGACTAAGGCAAGCCGTTCGCCGATATTCAGTGTCAGGTTCACGTGTCGCAAGGCCCATTGATCGCTGCCCGGATATTTGAAGCTGACATCATGAAACTCGATAGCGAATTCATTGTCGTTGCGTTTTTCAACCGGCAGTGTGCCAGACTGATCGTGGTCCGGCAAGTTGAGAAAATCAGCATAAAATTGGAGGTAATCAATCATGTTGATATACCCGCCAACTTCTTGGAGAAACTCATAAGCAGTTGTCATGAGTTGCTGAAAATAACCAACGGCAATCATGACGCTGCCAATGGCGAGAACCCCCATTAAGGCTTTGGCTCCGACAAGGATGTACAAACCGATGACGGATAAGGCAATAGCAACATTGGGCCAATGACCGAACTTAGCGATTTCCCAGTAACCAAGCCGAAGCTGATCCATGAAGTGATACATGCTGTCGCGTTCATTCTTCATGACAAGCGCGGATGCCTGATAAAGCCTAATGACTTGATGATTGTCCATATTTTGCGTGAAGTTTGAAAAATAGGTGAATCGGCGGTTGTTTGGCAGAATCTTTCTGATAAGTTTTTGCTGGATCTGATTGTTATGATGAACACTCCAACCACCCACGATGATTGGAAAAAGGAGTAACGCGATGATCAAGAGCGGATAGCGGGCGTCATTAAACCAAGTAGCTGCATGATTGGTTGCCTGCGTGAGGTTGATTAAAGTGGCGACCGCAAAACCGATGGCGATCACTAGCGAGAAGAAGTCTTGAAGGCCATCTTTCATAAGTGATGTGATCCCGCCACTAAAAGTCTTACCTTCTACGGCACCGGCGTATTGATTACGCATATCCGGATCTTGAAGCGTTGTATAGCTTACGGTGAGCAGCTTTTCAGTGGTAGCGCGATCAAGTCGTCGATTTACGCCGGTCTCATGGTCTTCAGCCAGTTTGGCAAACCAGTTACTAGCAAGTTGCAACAGATATCTGGCAAGCAAAAAGCCGCCAATGAGGAGAATGACTGGCCGAAAAGTTGCATGTTGCTGCAATTGATTCAAGACCAACCCTAAGAAGGCGATGTTTAAATAGGGGATACCGACAGTTGTCAAAGCGCGGAGAAATTCAACCGGGATGGCTAATTTATCGAGCTGGTGGATGATGCGAACCACTCGCAGTGCCCGGTTTGCGGTTTGCTTTGAAGGTTTTGGTTCAGAATGATTAGAAGTTGCCATTAGCCGTTACCTCCTTTGCAGCTGGTTGGTAATACTTGCTTTGAATCTGATACATGTGGGCATAGTGGCCGGCCTTAGCCATCAACTGTTCATGAGTGCCGGACTCAAGTACCTGTCCGTGGTCCATGAACAAAATGCGATCGCAAAAGCGGGTTGAAGCCAGTCGGTGAGAGATAAACAGGGAGGTTTTACCAGCCGCTAGTTGGGCGTAATCCTGATAGATTTCATTTTCGGCAATGGCATCCAAGGCGGCAGTTGGCTCATCTAAAATGAGCACTGGTGCGTCTTTATATAATGCCCGAGCCAGCATCAACTTCTGCGCCTGACCACCGGATAATTCAACGCCATCATCGCTGGTGTATCGCGTCATGGGGGTGGCGGCTTTTTGCGGTAAGGTTGCTACGAGTGCGTCTAAGTTTGCGGCTTTCAATGCGCTCATGACGCGGGTTGCGTCTGGGTGGTTGGTCATTGCTACGTTATCGGCTAAACTCTGAGCCAGCACAATGGTTTCCTGAAAAACCGGTGCGAACAAAGCAAACCGAGCTGCTAGCGGTATTAGCTTCGCATCCAAACCGTTAATGGTAATGGTGCCTTCAGGGGGATGCAGCAGTCCCATCATCAGCCGGGCCAACGTTGACTTGCCGGCTCCGTTGATCCCGACAATGGCCAATTTTTGACCGGCTGTGAGTGTGAAGCTGACATCGTTAAGACTGGCACTTTTCGCTTCCGGATAGCGGTAAGTCACATGTGAAAACGTGATGGTGACAGGACGCTTGGCTAATTGGGCTTGCTCTGCTTTTGTCAGTGTCCGTGCTGGCGTTTGCGGTTGCAGGGCCATAAATTCGCGTACCTCTTGTAAGTCGATGCTGGCATTTTGCAAGCCGTTAAAATCAGTGAGTAATTGATCCAGTAAGATGATGAAACTATTGGTCATGCCAAACATCAAGGTGAATTGAGCGATGGAAAGACGCCCGCGAAGAATCGCTGCAATCAAGGTGCCATAGACAATTGCGTCCCGCACCAAGCCGGCCAGTTGTCCCGCTTGTTCGCCTAAGAAGCGCCGGAGTGAGTTGCGACGTTGCCAAGCGTCTTGCAATGTCACCAGACGATCGAGATGGTGATGGTACCAGTCGGCCATGCCGAACATGCGAATGTCTTTTCCGTTTTCCAAAGCATAGGCATTGCGGGTAATATAATCCTGTTGGCGCCCTAACTTGTTCCACTTGACGTTGTTTTGTTGATACCACTGCCGATACCAGCTCATGCCGGCGTAGCTAATTGCCGCGCTGATTAAAACCAGTGCAAAAACCCATGGCACCGCAAATGACAGTGTCGCTAAGAAGACAATCAAGGTTGTCAGATCGACCAAAGTACCACGACCGTAAATGTAGATAGCTTCGGCCCCTGCTAAAGTGCGACTTAAGCCCTTATTGAAAGCGGTGTGGGCCAATTCTTGGAGTTTGCCGCTGCTAATCTGATCGTAATCAAGCTCCCACTGTTTTTGGTGGAAGTCCATTTCAATATCGACTCGTACTGCAGAGCTTGCAACGCCATCATGATTCATAATCAGATACGCTATCTCACTAGTTAGCGCTAATCCTAGTCCGGTTAACACTGCCAGCCAGGCGAATTCACCTAAGGTAGCATGGGTGGTAATAGCGCCGACTAACAGTGCCGGTGTAAAAACACCAAGCAAAGCCGCGGCCGCCTTATCAAGAGCCAAGCCGCTTGCAGTCCATGCCAAAGCAGGTTTGGATTTGCGTAAATTGGCAAAGTACCAGCGAAGGTTATTCCATAGGCTATATTTTTTCATCGCATTCACCTCGTTGACCTTAACCTACCAAAAAACCGACTCGCTGACGCAAATTATGCGTGAGTGGTCGGTTTGGCTGCGTGAATGGGAATGGCAATTTCGGTGACAAAAACCGAAGCTTCATACTGACGATTGATCATGCCATCATATTTTGCCACTAATTTATTGACCCGGCGAATTCCCAATCCTCGTTTATCGCTTTTGGTTGAGGCGTATTGATAGTCAATGACTTGATCGGCCGGCCGGGTGTTGGTGACCGAGATGTAAAATTGCTGTTTAACGATGCCGATGTAAAGCCGCAACTGCCGCTTTTCGTCGGGCGGCTGTTCACTGATTGCTTCAATGGCGTTATCGAGTAAGTTCCCCAAAATCACCACGAGGTCAACATCTTTGATCAGTGGGGTGTTGCCGACAATGACTTTTTCGTTTACCGGAATGTGCAGTCGTTCGGCCAACGTCAATTTAGCATTTACGATGGCGTCAAGCATGGCATTGCCGGAATGCACAAGTGGATCAACCGCATCAAGCTTGTCTTCCAGTTCATTTAGGTATTGGCGCGCGGCAGCAGTATCTTGATTGTCTAAGTAGGCTTTTAAAGCTTGAAGGTGGTCGTGGTAGTCATGCCGCCAGCCGCGCATATTCGCATAAAGTTCTTGTACTTCTTCTGAATATTGGGCCATCATTTTATCAAGACTGCGGGCAAACACCGCATCCTGGTCACTGAGAAATTGGCGAATTAAGATGAACTCCAAACTGCCTGCTAACACAGTGATGGTAAAAAGCAAGCCGCGGACAACCGGAAGCGGCCATAACCACCAACTGCTCAACGATACGATGGCAATGATGAGGTTTAACCAGCGCACCGGCCAGTTTTGCTGGCGCCGAAAAATCCACCATAACTGCCACATACAACCTACTACTAGCAACCCAAAGGCGACCAGCCAGAACCAACTAATTGCTGTCATGGGTCAACCCCCGAAAATGCTTGAAGAATGCCTGTTTAACTAGCGGTGCCTGCTGGCGGGAAACGGGATAAGTGGTGCCATCTGCCATCACAACGGTTCGTTTATCCAGCTGCGAGAGGAAATTCAGGTTAATGACGATGGAGCGGTAAATCTGAATAAAGTTGTCATCTAAGCGCGGTAAAAAGTCTTTTAACTGTCCGTTTACCAGATAGTGATTTTTTTGCGTATGGACTTGAAGCCGGTGATCCGTGACTTCGATGGCGCTGATGTCATACATTGGCACGCGTACTAGACCGGCAGCGGTTTGCAATGCCAAGAGTTTTGGCTGCGTCTGGCTAGCTACCTTTTCAATTAGGTGTTTGAGTTTTGCCACCGTAAGCGGCTTGAGGATGTAGTCAATCGCGTTCACATCGTAACCATCGAACACGAATTCGTCGTAGTTACTGACAAAAGCGATGGCGGTTTCGGGATCATGTTGGCGAATTTTTTTGGCAAGCGCCATGCCGTCCATGCCAGATCCCAACTTAATATCAAGCAACAGCAGATCGGCTGATTTTTCTGCAAACAGGAACTGCTCGGCATTTGAATAAGCCGCCACCTGCAATGGCTGTGACGGTTGCGCTAACTGCCGAATGAGCTTGACCGTTGCTTCTCTAGTCGCTGCTTGATCATCAATGACTGCAATGTGCATGAACCCTTCATTCCTTTCACCGCTTTGGTGCTATTGTACCGCAACTATTTTGCAGTCGCTTAGTGATGGTGTTTGTACAAAAAGTGTGCACAAAAAAGCCGTCTGCATAAACCTCAGGCGGCATTAAAAGATTGTTTAGTGCAATTCAATTTTCAAGGCAAGCTGTTTATTGGCACCTGCAGAAAGTGTGGTGTTGCCAAGCTTAGTGTACCAATCGGATGGTTCGCCGGCTTGGTCAGGTAACCCGTCAAACGGTTCAACCGCAATAAACGGAGCCTTTTTATGTTCAGGACTCCAGATAGTGAGATAAGGGAAGTCATTGATATCAAGCGTGAGACTGTGCTTGTGATGCGGGGAGGATAAGGTTGCTTTGCTGATTTCACTGTTAGCAAGAATCACTAACCCACCGTCTAACAGATCATGTGTGAGTGGCAATTTATTGCCTTCTGCGCCTGCAATATCTTCAACGTCACCATTGCGAAACGGTACTGGCCCGATACCAAAGCGCTGCAACGGGCTGTTTAACGGTTCAACCGTCAAATCGTAGTCGTCAAAGCTGCCATCCGCCTTTAATGCAACGTTGAAGGCGGGGTGGAACCCTAACGCAAACGGCATCGAATTGCTGTCATCATTTGTCACGGTGTAATGAATGCTCAGACCATCTTCGGTTAGCATATAAGTAACGGCTAAAGTATATTTAAACGGGAACTTTTTCAAGGTTTCTGAATTTTGGTGCTGGGTGAACGTCACCGCTGAGTCGCTATGATCGCTGACCTCAAAATCATAATCACGCGCAAAACCATGTTGGCCCATCGGAAATGTTTTGGCACCTAGCCGATATTGGTCTTCGTTAGATTTACCAATGGCCGGGAACAGAATCGGTGCGTGGCGATTCCAAAAAGTCTTGTCGCCGTTCCAGATATAATCATAGTTATCGGTTTTGTTGACGAGTGACTGCAGTTCAGCACCGCGTTCGGCAATGCTGGCTTTAAATTGTTGATTCTCAATTGTGATCAAGCTTAACAACCTCCTAAAATAAGAAAACGCATTCATCTATCAGTCTACCACTGTGCCAGCGTGCTGCAATGGTTGTTGATGATTTATCTTTGCGTTGGCCCTTACTTGCCCCTTACTTGCCATAACGCGTTCACCGGCGCAGGGATCTACGTGTAAGGACCTTAGCCGCAATGGTCAAAGCCCGACCATCACGGCTAAGGCCACTTACACTCCGGTTTCTAAACGGGCTGGTTCACGCTCATAACGCGTTCCCCAGCCCAGAAACCTGCGTGTAAGGACCTTAGCCGCAATGGTCAAAGCCCAACCATCACGGCTAAGCCCGCTTACACTCCGGTTTTTAAGCGGGCTGGCTCACGCTCACCATATAAAAAACCAGCCGCATCTGTGGCTGGTTTTTGAACGATTAATTAGTTAAAAAGAATTAGCCTTCAACCTTGTCTGTCCAAGGAGTAGCAGTGTCAGCCAAAACCTTGTTCAAACGATCGATGTTAGCTTTACCTTCCGTTTGCAGCCACTTCTTGCCGGCAGCTTCGCCTTCAGCAGCAAATGGCTTAACGCCTGGCTTCCAGGTTGCCCGGCCGCAAAGCACACCGTTAAAGGTTGAACCGGCTTCCTTAGCAAATTTGAGTTCTTCAAGGAACAATTCGTTGGAAACACCAGCGGACAGGAAGATGAATGGCAAATCGGTTGCATCGGATTGAGCCTTGTAGTACTTAGCAGCTTCTTCCTTGCTGTAAACCGGCGTTACGCCTTCATCGGTGTAACCTTCAACAAACTTTTGATCAACCGGAACTTCAAGCTTCAAAACAGAAACGTTGTATTGCGCCTTGCTGAATTCCTTAGTGATCTTGATAACTTTTTCAGGCTTTGCTTTTGCCCATGCAGCGGTGCCGGTTTCGTTGGTCTTGCCATCGTAGGAAACTAATTCCAAGAACAGTGGCAGATCATTAGCCTTAGCTTCAGCACCAACCCGTTCAACAAACGCATATTTACGATCGTTGATACTATCAGGTTCGTCAGGGTCAATGTACAGTAAGAACTTGACTGCATCGCCGCCTTCGTTCTTGATGCGCAAAGCACTTTGGTTATCAATCAAATCTGGGAAACGGCCAGGTTCAGTCGCATCGTAGCCGGTCTTTTCATAGGAAAGCAAGAGGCCGGACTTAGGATCGCGAACCTTGGCAGCTGGCAGGCCGTATTCTGGATCAAGCAGAATCGCGCTGGCGTATTTGGTTAATTCTTCAGAAACAGCTTTCTTGAAATCAACAATCGTGGTTTCGTCAGCTGGCTTGTTCGCTGCAGCTGCAAGCATCTTCTTCAGGGAACCGCGTTGGTCAATGGCTAAAGCCGAGATGACGTTGTTGTCATTGGACAATTGCTTCAAATGCTCTAACTGACCAGCAGTAAGTTTAACAGACATGTAAAAATACCTCCTAGGTAATCCTTAAATGTTCAGTACACGATTAGTATAGAACAAAATGACAATAATAGACATTTTTCGCCGATCATTTTCATGAAACTCAAAGAAAGTCAGTCAATAATAGAAGCTTTAACCCAAAAACCACCTGCGAGCTGCTTGGCTTGGCGTGCTATACTCTAACCATATTGAGTTTATGTAAAGATAGGTGAAGCGCTTGGCTGAGTTTAGTATGACCCCATTAGTTTACTTTTTAGAGACGCCAACCCAAGAAATTTTTTTTGATGAGATTAGTCGCAAACTGGTTGCACGCAATGTGATGCAGACGGAGGGAAAAGCGGCACTGATTGCCCGGGAGCAGACATTTCCTTCCGGTATGCAATTGAATCAGATTGCCAATGGTTTGCCTAATATTGCGATACCACATTTAGAAGGCTCATTGGTGCAGACGGGCTGCTTAGTGGTGGTACATTTTGAAATCCCGGTTGCCTTCAAAGACTTGGCCGATGTGAGTCGGATTTTACCGGTTAGCTGGGCCTTTATGTTGTTCAATCCCGAGCTTAAACAACAACCGTTACGAATGGCGCAGTTAATTCGAACTTTGACCCAGTCGCCGGTTGCCAAACTACAACGGCTTTTTGCAGCCAGAAAACCGACCCAAGTTGAGCAGTTGTTGCCACAATTACTGGCAGCAGCGGAAAAGGAGTAAGCGTCCATGGATATTTTTGATTCGCATACCCACTTGAATGACACGCCTTATCATGGCAAGGAAGCGAGTTACATTGAAGCGGCTCGAAAGCTGGGCGTGAAGAAAATGGCGATTGTCGGCTCGGATACGACGTTGAACGCCGGCGCGCTGCAATTAGCCCATCAATATGCCAACTTATATGCAATTGTCGGTTGGCATCCGGAATCAAGCAAGGACTATGATGCCGCTAAAGAAGCCGTATTGCTAGAACAGTTAGCTGATCCTAAAGTGGTGGCGTTAGGCGAAATCGGGTTGGACTATCACTGGAATACCTCGCCGCGTGAAATTCAACGGCGGGTGTTCCGGCGCCAACTGGAACTGGCGCGCTCGCTGCACATACCGGTGTCCATCCACAGCCGCGATGCTTTTGAAGATACCTATGCGCTTCTAAAAACGGCGCATGTTGAAGAATTTGGCGCGATTATGCACAGTTTCACCGGTGATGCAGACTGGGCACGGCGGTTTTTGGACTTAGGGATGTATATTTCCTATTCCGGCATCGTCAGTTTCAAAAATGCCCCAGAAGAACATGCCAGTGCCAAGATAATCCCCAGTGACCGCTTGTTGGTTGAAACCGATGCCCCATATTTAACGCCAACGCCTTACCGGGGCCGACAGAATCAGCCGGGCTATACGCGCTATGTGGTGGAAGCTTTAGCTAAACTACGCGAAACCACCCCGGAAGTGATTGCTAAGCAGACGTGGGATAATGCCCACCAAATTTTCAAGTTAAAGGAAGACGCATGACAACGATTAAACAAATTGTGGTTGTAGAAGGCCGCGATGATACTAAGCGATTAAAAGAAACTTTTGGCAGGATCGACACCATCGAGACTCGCGGTAGTGCCATTGATGAAGCAACATTGGCGCGGATTCGGCAAGCCCAAGCAAAACGGGGCGTGATCGTCTTAACTGATCCTGACTTTCCCGGTGAAAAGATTCGCAAAACCATTTCGCGTGCCGTACCAGGTGTTACCCATGCATTTTTACCGCGGGCGGAAGGCGTGCCGGATCATAAAGGGTCGCTTGGGATTGAGCATGCTTCTCCAGCGGCGTTGCGGGCAGCACTCCAGCACTTGTTTACTGAAGTGCCCGATGCTCCGCAAGTGATCAGTCAGCAGGATTTATTGGCAGCGCATTTGCTCGGTGGAACCGGTGCTCGTCAGCGTCGGGAACAGCTAGGCGAACGGCTGCATATCGGCTATACAAATGGGAAACAGCTTTTACGGCGGCTGGCTGAATTTCAAATCAGTCGCGCAGATTTTCTAGCCGCGGTTGCCCAGGTGAACGAAGGAGCGAATAACCATGCATGAAAAAGTGGCACAACCAGCCGTAACCAATGCCATTTTGAAGCGGCATGGCTTTCATATGCGTAAAGGGTTAGGGCAGAACTTTTTGACCGACCCGCAGATTTTGCAAAAAATTGTAGCTGCAGCTGATGTCTCCGAGCAAGATGATGTGATTGAAATCGGTCCCGGAATTGGTGCACTGACGCAGTTTCTGGCTGATCAGGCGCATCAGGTGGTGGCATTGGAAATTGACGATCGTCTGCTGCCGATTCTCGCGGAGACACTTGCGGATTATCCTAATACAACCGTGGTCAATGAGGATGTTTTAAAAACAAATTTGACCGAGCTGGTAGCGACGCATTTTGATGGGAACCACACGCTAAAAGTCGTTGCTAACTTGCCTTATTACATTACAACGCCGATTTTACTGCACTTGTTGCGAGCACATTTACCACTGCACAGCATGACCGTGATGATGCAAAAAGAAGTGGCAGCGCGATTAAGTGCAGTGCCTGGATCGAAGGATTATGGCAGTTTAAGTATTGCCGTGCAACTGGTGGCAGATGTGGCGACAGCTTTTACCGTCAGCCGGCACGCGTTTGTTCCGGCACCAAATGTGGATTCGGCCATTGTTACGTTGACCCAGCGCTCAGAACCGTTGGCGACCGTACAAAGTCCAGAAAGTTTTGACCGGCTTGTCCGTGGGGCGTTTGCGTCTCGGCGTAAAACGCTTTGGAATAATCTAGTGGCTTTGTTTGGTAAACCGAATAAGGACGCTATTCGTACGGCGCTCTCGGTGGCGGAGATTGCACCGGAGACGCGGGCAGAACAGTTGGCGATTGCGGATTTTGCACGGTTGGATGAAGCGTTGCGGGGTGAAGGCTTGGGCATTGCGGGATAGCGGGTTGTCACAGTTAAGGCTGCGAGCCCAACTTTAGGTCCATAACGCGCTCCCCGGCGCAGGAGTCTGCGTGTAAGGACCTTGAGCGCAATGTTCAAGAGCGGGGCATCACGCAAGTTCTCCTTTATGCCCATAACGCGCTCCCCGGCGCAGAAGCCTGCACATAAGGACCTTGGGCGCAATGGCCAAAACCCGGCCATCACGCCCAAGGCCACTTATGCTCCGGCTTCTAACCGCGCCGGCTCGCGCTCACTCCTTATAAAAATCTTGCCGAAATAAGAAACACATGGTATAATTGCAAATTTCTTGCATTCGTGTTATGATGTATTTCAAGAGGTGAAGTGCATGCCAATCACACTAGCAAGCATCAAACGGAAGCTCGATGGGAAAATCGGTGAGAATTTAACGGTCGTTGCACAAGCAGGACGCAAGAAGGTTACTCGGCGTCGGGGGACCTTGAAGGAAACTTATCCGGCTATTTTTGTGGTCGATCTCGACCAGAATGAAAATGCGTTCGAGCGTGTCTCTTATAGTTACGCGGATCTTCTGACTAAGTCAATCAAGATCACCTTCGAAGGCGAAGAAAAAGCGTCATAATTTCAGATACTAACCGACGATTAAATCGTTTATTTTGAGCAGGCCTCGATGTCATTGGCATCGAGGCCTTTTGCTATCTTCTTGAAAGACTGATCTGTACAAGGTGACGAATTTTTGACACGCGGCAATGAAAATCCGGACGCAAAACAGTATACTGAAAATAACGATACGGCGGATGCATGCATCGTCGTTTGCAGTGTGAGCTCTCCCTGTAAATACATGCATCGCCAGAGACTGGTGGTTAGATGGAACTGATCGAGAAAGCGCCGGCCAAGATTAATCTAAGTTTGGATGCTTTGTATCGTCATGCTGACGGCGAACATGAGTGGCAGATGGTGATGACATCAGTTGATTTGGCTGATTACGTGAGCATTAAGCCTAGCCATAGCATTCAGGTTTCCACAGATAGCGGTTTTTTACCTGAAGATCCGCGAAATCTGGCCTATAAAGCGGCATTGGCGCTCCAACGCCATGCCAATATCCGCCAAGGTGCGCGGATTCATATTGAAAAACACATTCCCGTCGCTGCAGGTTTGGGCGGTGGTTCGAGTGATGCAGCTGCCGTTTTGCGGGGCTTAAATTCACTATTGCAGTTAGGTTATAGTCGCTCGCAGCTGGCTCGCATCGGCTTACAGGTTGATAGCGATGTGCCTTACTGCGTTTACTCGGAGACGGCCTTGGTTACCGGACGCGGCGATGTGGTCACGCCATTGGGAAGTTTACCGAACTTTTGGGTTGTTTTGGCTAAGCCGCGGGTGTCAGTGTCAACGCCAAGTATTCTTAATGCAATTGACTATCAGGCCGGCCTTTTGCACCCAAATACACCTGAAGTCGTTTCCGGGATTCAAAACCATGATTTCGCCCAAATGATTAGCGGAATGGGGAATAGTTTAGAGGCCATTACGGCAAGTCGTTATCCTGAAATGACCGCATTGAAACAGCGGCTAAAAAAGTACGGCGCTGAAATCGCTCAAATGTCAGGTAGCGGTCCAACGGTGTTTGGTCTTTGTCAGAAGCATTCTCGGGCAATGCGGGTTTACAACAGTATGAAGGGATTTTGTCGTGAGGTTTATCTGTTGCGGCCATTTTGCCTGTCAACGAATAGTCATCGGCTGAGGGGTTGATTTTTAGGTAGCACTAAACCATGATGGAAAAGGAAACTGAGGAGCTGATGATAAGATGGAACAAGTTCAGCCAAACAAGGCCTTTTTCTGGGGTATTCTGCTTAATTTGATTTACATTATTGCCGAGGTTGCTTTTGGGATCGGGATTGGCTCGGTCGCGTTGGTCGCCGATGCCATTCATAATATGAGCGACGTCCTAGGCTTGGGCTTAGCGTGGTTTGCGGAGTGGCTTTCCAATCGGCACCCGACCGTCCAGCGTACATACGGGTATAAGAGTTCGTCCATTTTAGCGGCGTTAGCAAATGCGGCATTTTTACTGGTGGCGATGGGTGCGATTATTGTCGAGGCGATTACCCGATTGTCACAAAATGCTCCGGTTGAAGGCGGCTGGATGATGGTCGTCGCTGGTGCCGGGATTTTGGTCAATGGCGCAACTGCAATTCTTTTTCATAGCGGCTCGCAACATGATTTGAACATTCGTGGTGCGTTTATGCACATGGCTGCCGATGCTGGCGTGTCGCTGGGAGTTGTTTTAGCCGGGGGATTGATCCTGCTGACTGGCTGGGAATGGCTTGATCCGGTCATGTCCATTTTAGTTGCAATTGTGGTTTTGATCGGGACTTGGGATTTATTGCGGGATGCCGTTAATTTAGCAATGGCCGCGGTGCCTAAGGAAATCGATCCAGTGGCGGTTAAAACATTGGTTAACGCCTATCCAACCGTTGCATCTTGCCATGACCTGCACATCTGGGCGCTGAGTACAACTGATGTCGCGTTGACGGTACATGTGGTGCGAACAACTGCTGAAGGCAATGACGCCTTCTTGGACGCACTGAGTTTATCGTTGCGAGAAAGCTTTGACATTGCCCACACCACGATTCAAGTTGAATATGGGCCGTATTTACCGGATAACAAGATGGAAAATCCTTACTGACTAGTCTGTGAAAATGCATAAAAACCAAAAAAGTTGCTGCAGAGGCAAAAAGATTCGCTTCTGCAGAAACTTTTTATTTTCGGAGGACAAGGCCGCTAACGTAATTGCTTTTGATCATTATAAAAGCGGGGGTAACTGCGATAGACCGCGATAAAACTACCAAGGCTGGTGGCGCCTAGCAGCATGAAGGTTACCATGATCTGATACATAATGGCTTTGGTAGGATCGATACCGGCAAAAATCAAGCCGGACATCATTCCCGGTAAACTAACGAGCCCAACGGTTTTAGCCGAATCAATCGTTGGCGCCATCCCGGTTTTGATGGCATTGACGATGAGCGTCTGACTGGCTTGTTTGAGGTTGGCGCCCAATGCAAGGCGTTCAAGTACTTGTGGCCGCAAGTCTTTAAATTCGGTGTTGAGGCTGCGGTAGGCTAAACCGATCGCGACCATGACGTTGCTGGCAATCATCCCACTGATCGGAACAATCTGTGCCGGAATAAACCGAATGGCCTTTACCGACACTAACATGAGCAGCGTTAACCCTGTTGCAGTGGTGACGGCTAACAGGCTGGTGACAAACGCATCAGGAATGGTGCCGGCACGTTTTTTGGCATTCCAGGCAGCGTTGAAAATGATGATGGCTACCATGGCTAAAGTCAGCCAAACGGCATCCGCTTTAATAATATAGGTCAAAACAAACCCGACAACCGTTAGCTGGATGACCGCGCGTAGAACCCCTACGATCAGATCCTTGGTCATGCCCAGATCTTCTTTGAGGTTAATGACCAATGCAATCACAACTAGCGCCAAAGCTAGCAAAAGTGCTAACGGCGAAACGATTAACTGACTATTCATACCTTGGCAACCTCCTCAAATTGACCGGCAACCAGCGTCATGAGATTCTTGGCGGTCTGCAGTTCACCTTCATCATGCGTCACACGAATCAACGTGATGCCTTTTTCATTTTGGCGATTCAGAAGTTCATGAATAATCGTTTTAGTATCCGGGTCGAGTCCGGTTGTGACCTCGTCTAAAAGCAGCACTTTAGGCGGGAAGAAAAGATGCCGCAACAAAGCGACTCGTTGGCGTTCACCACCGGATAAGTTTTGCGTTGGCGCATCGAGCATACTTTTAGCCAAATCGACACTTTCAAGCGCGGCTTCGGCTTGTTCGCGTGGCATTTCAGTGTTGCGAATCATAAATGGAAACCGCAGATCGTCAGCAACCGTGGCGCCAAATAATGCCGGCTGCTGGGCGCAGTAAGAAACTTCACGCCGATAAGCAATCGGATCGTAGTCGGCTTGGGCTTTACCGTTGTATAGAATGGTTCCGTTAGTTGGCGTCAATAAGGTCGCCAACAATCGCAACAAGGTGCTTTTACCAGAACCCGAATGGCCTGCAATGGTCAGATCAATCCCCCAAGGAATATCCAGATTGATGTCGTTTAAAATAGCGGTTTGCGTTGGTGCAAAGGTCATATGATGTAATTCAAAACAGTTCATGATGATTTCTCCACCCCTCTTTGTAACCATTCTAATATAGAAATGAATACAAGGCTACTGAGACGACTTAAAAATTATCTGAGTGAACTAGGGACAAATGCGAACGTTCGGTGAGAATTTGTCGTAAAAGGGTCGAAATTTTCGTTAAAAGCATTTATACTGGATAAGATTATCCCACAATGTTAATACAGAGCTAAATATTCGGAGTTAGGAGCGGAATAATGAAAGTTAGACGCAGCGATCGATTAATCGATATGACACGGTACTTGTTGGAACGGCCACACACACTGATACCGTTGACTTTTTTCTCAAAACGCTATGAAAGTGCCAAGTCATCTATTAGTGAGGATTTGGCTATCGTACGCCGGACTTTTGCCCAGCGACAAACCGGCATCCTTGAAACCGTGCCCGGTGCCGCTGGTGGGGTTCGTTATATCCCAATCATGGGTGAAGATGAGGCGGAAAATTTCATTGCGGCCATGGCTAAGCGACTTTCCGAGACTGATCGACTGTTGCCAGGCGGTTATGTGTATCTCTCGGACTTACTTGGTACACCGAGTGTTCTACGTCAAATCGGGCGGCTGATTGCGACCCAGTATCGCGAAGCCAATGTGGATGCGGTCATGACGGTAGCCACTAAAGGCATTCCGATTGCGCAAAGTGTCAGTCAATATCTGAATGTGCCGTTTGTTATTGTGCGTCGCGATTCCAAAATCACGGAAGGTTCGACGGTTTCGGTTAATTACGTTTCCGGATCCTCGGCTCGGATTGAAAAAATGGAGTTGAGTAAGCGCAGTCTGCCGGCTAATTCGCGGGTCTTGATTGTCGATGACTTCATGAAAGGCGGCGGCACCGTTAACGGCATGAAGGCGTTGATTGATGAGTTTAACGCAAAAATGGTCGGAATTACGGTTTTTGCTGAGGGCAAGTTTGACGGCGATCGCATGGTGAACGATTACACTTCGCTTATTCGCGTTGATAAAGTGGATACAAAGGCAAATACGCTGCATGCCACAGCCGGTAATTTTCTTAGCCAGAATCGGCAGTTACTTGAGGTGAGTCATCAATGAGTGCTTACCTTGGACCGGTTAGAACAGCAGTAATCACATTTCCGTTTTTAGCGCTGCTGCTTGCGCTACCGTTTCTTGTGGTTGTTTATCGACGTTACGGTGCGTTTAGCTGGTGGCGGGCGATTGTCATTTATTCGTTTGTATTTTATCTGCTGTCGGCTTATTTTCTGATCATTTTGCCATTGCCGGCTCGTGAGGCTGTCGCACAGTTTACCGGGGCGAAGTATAATCTGACGCCGCTAATGGCACTGCGGTATTTCATTCATACGACCGTCTTTGTGCCGAGCAATCCTCACACCTGGCTGGCCGCGCTCAAGCAGTCCAGTTTCATTCAACCTTTCTTTAATATCGTTTTGACGATTCCATTTGGCTTTTATTTGCGGTACTACTTTAAACGCAGCGTACCGCAGATCATTGTGATGAGTTTTGGGTTGAGTTTATTCTTTGAGCTGACACAGCTGTCCGGGTTATATGGCTTTTATCCGCGGCCTTATCGACTCTTTGATGTGGATGATTTGATTCTTAACACGACAGGTGGATTGGTTGGCGGGGTGCTGGCGCCGATTCTGATGCGAGCGTTGCCATCCCGCGATACCATTGACGCTAAAAGTCAGGCTCGTGGTGCGCGGGTGACTTTTGCCCGACGATTAGCCGCTTTTTTAGTCGATTTTGTCTTATTCAGCCAAATTGTCGGTCTTATGATCAAATTCCTGTTTCATTTGTTAGGGTTGGATCAATTGCCGGACTTTTTGAGCGAGGCAGTTTTGCCGCTATTTTTTGTCTTCGTCATTTGGCCTGCCTTTAACAACGGCCAGACACTTGGAAAAGGATTGGTGCGCATTAAAATTGTGCGTACTGATGGTCAAGCTGTCGGATTTTGGCGGCTTTTGTTGCGCGAAGGACTGTTATATGGCCTGGCCTTTTCCAGCTTGGTAGGGTTGAACAATTTCTTTATTGCGTATTTTGCCAAGTTTCAACGAACTCAGATTAATTTGGCTGCGCTAGGATTCTTTGCGGTTTTGGTCTTTCTGTTCATGATTAATTTTGTTTGGGAAGTGGGCTCGCGGCATTTTCGCTTCTTTTATGATGCGTGGGCTGATACGACTCAAGTTAGTACGTTTGAAGTGCCAGCGGAGGTTAAGCAGCAGGTTGACGATGCGAAACCGGATGTGGATGAAGAGCATGACAGGTCGAATGAATAGTATTTGGAAAACAGGCTTGGGATGTCGACGGGCCTGTTTTTTGTTTTGGTTGGGTTTTGGGAGAGGGTAGGAGTTTGTGGGGAAGGACCTGGCGCGGGCATCACGTTTTAGGGTACATCCACCTTTACGCCCATAACGCGCTCACCGGCGCAGGAATCTGCGTATAAGGACCTTAGGCGCAATGGTCAAAGCCAGGGCCATCACGTTTTAGGACGGACGTACATCCACCTTTACGCCCATAACGCGCTCACAGGGCCAGAAACCTGCGTGTAAGGACCTCAGGCGCAATGGTCAAAGTCCGACCATCACGCCTGAGGCCATGAATTCTCTCTTACGCCCATAACGCGCTCACCGGCGCAGAAGTCTGCGTGTAAGGACCTAAAACGCAATGGCCAAGAGCGGGCCATCACGTTTTAGGCCGCTTACACTCCGACTTCTAACCGCGCCGGCTCGCGCTCAGTTGTTGTCAGTATCGGCTGGCTGGGCTATTATGAAATAAGATAATTAGGAATGGAGTATTCATATGTCAAAGAAATTCACCATCATTCTCGCGGCCGGTAAGGGGACGCGGATGAAATCGAAGTATTATAAGGTTTTGCAACCGGTCTGTGGTAAGAGCATGGTCGAGCATGTGGTGAGCCAGGTGGAAGCCATTCATCCTGACGCTATCGTGACCATTGTTGGCCATGGTGCCGAAGAAGTTGAAAAGACACTTGGAAAGCGGACTGAATTCGTGTTGCAGGCGGAACAGTTGGGCACCGGTCACGCGGTATTACAAGCAGAGCCATTGTTGGGGCAAAAGGAAGGCTCCACGCTGATTATGAGCGGGGATACGCCTTTGTTTACGGCTAAGACTCTCAATGATCTGTTTGCTTATCATGAAGCTAAAGGCGCCAAGGCAACCATTTTGACTGCCAATGCCCCGGATCCTACTGGCTATGGTCGGATTATTCGCGATACTGACGGTAATGTCATTAAAAATGTAGAACAAAAAGACGCTACTCCGGAAGAAGCATTGATTTCCGAGATCAACACCGGGGTTTATGTTTTTGATAATCAGGCGTTATTCAAAGCGCTGCACCAGGTTAAGAACGACAATGCACAAGGCGAGTATTATCTACCAGATGTCTTAGGCATTTTACGGGCAGCCGGTGAAAAGGTTGCTGCTTATCAAATGCCGGATTACACCGAATCTCTGGGCGTTAACGATCGGGTTGCATTGGCACAAGCAACCCGGCTCATGCAGCAGCGTATCAACGAGCAGCATATGCGTAATGGCGTCACGTTGATTGATCCGGCAACGACTTACATTGATACGGATGTGAAAATCGGTGCCGACACCGTGATTGAACCAGGCGTCTATTTGAAAGGTAAAACCGTGATTGGTGAAGATTGCCACATTGGTACCCATTCAGAACTAGTGGATGCTACGCTGGAAGATGATGTTACCGTGACAAGTTCCACCATCGAACACGCGGTGATGCACGCACACAGTGATATCGGCCCCAATTCACATTTGCGGCCAGACGCAGACATTGGCGAATACGTTCATCTTGGTAACTTTGTAGAGATTAAAAAAGCCAAGATCGGTGCACGCACCAAAGTCGGTCACTTGACGTATGTCGGTAATGCAACCTTGGGCAGCGATATTAATGTGGGTTGCGGCGTTGTGTTTGTTAACTATGATGGCGTTCAAAAATGGAATAGTACGATTGGCGACCATGCCTTTATCGGTTCTAACTCTAACATCGTGGCCCCAGTTGAAGTGGCGGATCATAGTTTCATTGCGGCGGGTTCGACGATTACGAAAGATGTACCGTTTCACGCAATGGCGATTGCCCGTGCGCGTCAAACGACCAAAGAAGATTACTGGAAACGACTGCCGCTCGCGAACGATCCAGATTGGAATTAGGTTATAATTCGTTTTATATGCTTGCTTTTTTTCGTCAATCCGCTAAGATTTTTGTGGAACAATTATTCGCAGCCTATAATATTTCGTGGAGGAACATATGTCTGAGCAATACGGTGACCCGAGATTAAAGATTTTTGCCTTGAATTCGAACAAACCACTGGCAGAGAAGATTGCTGCCGAGGTTGGTGTGCAACTAGGAAAGTCGTCAGTGAAGCGGTTTAGCGATGGTGAAATTCAAATCAACATCGAAGAAAGTATTCGTGGCGATGATGTGTATCTGATTCAGTCCACGTCCAGTCCGGTTAACGACAATCTGATGGAACTATTGATTATGATTGATGCTTTACGGCGGGCCTCGGCACATACGATTAATGTCGTGATGCCGTATTATGGCTATGCACGTCAGGATCGCAAAGCGCGGTCACGGGAACCGATTACTGCTAAACTGGTTGCCAACATGCTTGAACGTGCCGGTGCCACCCGGGTCTTAGCGCTTGATTTACATGCTGCCCAGATTCAGGGCTTCTTCGACATTCCGGTTGACCATCTTGTCGGTGCACCATTGTTAGCCGACTACTTCTTACGCAACCATTATGACGGCGCTGATACGGTTGTGGTTTCGCCTGATCACGGTGGTGTAACCCGGGCGCGTAAATTAGCAGAATTTCTCAAGGCGCCGATTGCAATTATCGACAAGCGGCGGCCACGGCCAAACGTTGCTGAAGTTATGAACATCGTCGGCAATGTTACCGGTAAACAATGTATCATTATTGACGACATGATCGACACCGCGGGCACCATCACCCTTGCAGCCCAAGCGCTGAAAGATGCCGGTGCAACCGAAGTCTTGGTCGCAGCCACCCACGCAATCTTCTCCGGCCCGGCAGTTGAACGGTTGACCCACTCGGCCATCGAAAAGGTGGTCGTAACGGACTCCATTAACTTGCCAGCCGATAAACACATGGATAAGTTAGATGTTGTTTCTGTTGGCCCATTAATGGGACGTGCAATCATGCGGATTCAGGAAAACCGATCCGTGACTCCATTATTCGAAAATCGATTCACCAAGTAACATCAAGTTTGCGCACCTTCACTGTAAGGTGTGCTTTTTTGATGGTTTAGGTTTGGCCTGGGGATTTAGCAACGTAATGACAAGGAGAAAAATGGCATGGAAATGGGACTTGCGCATGATCAGTTTCTGTTGGTGCAAGCAGGAACTAAGACGATAGAGATTCGCCTCAATGACGAAAAGCGCCAACAGCTAAAGGTTGATGATCAAATTGTGTTTGAGGATCTCGCCACTCAGCAACAAGTTACCAAGAAAGTTACTCAGCTTGAAAAGTTCGGAACCTTTTCCCAGCTTTATCAGCAATATCAGGGTACCGCCGTGGGAAGTGCACCAACCGATTCCGTGGCTAAAATGGTCGCTGACACCTATCGCATTTATACGCCGCAACAAGAGAAAAAATATGGCGTTTTGGCAATTCATTTGGGCTAACCCTATACAAAAGTGATTGTTCGGCTTATGATATCAGCATTCAGATAGGACCCGGTAACTTGATTAGGTGATGTGTGGGGTGGCTGGTATGCACAAACGACTGAGACTCATTGCAGCGTATGGCTTGTTAATCCTTTTCTTTCACCTTAAGAAAACAAGTGGGTTCGATTTCACGCCCACAATCGGTGATGGTTACTTATTGATCAGCTGGCTGGTCCTGGCCCCGCGCTACCTTGATCAAATTGACCACAGCGCCCAACGATTTGCTTCTACTGGCCGTTCAATCAAAGATTATGTAGCTGACATGAAAAAGAATATGAATCTTTATCAAGACTTTATTTACGCGACGACACCGGTGATGGCAACAATCCTAGAAAGCGGCGGCATTGACACTATTGGCGTTGTGATTGTCAAATTTGTGTTTCAGGTATTGCTAATCTTGACGGCACCCATACTATGGACTCTGGCGCTTGGCTTCAGACAACTTCAGCAAGCATGGCACAGGATCCACTTGCGACAGTGGCCGTAAAAAATGCTATGCGGACGGTTTCTGAGTTGTTTTCGCAGCAGGTTATTGAAGGTTCATAAATGATGGGAATAAACAGAAATGGCTCAAGGATAACGCTGCTGCGTCTTCCTTGAGCCATTTGATTTTTATTGACTTTTTTAATCAATTAAACCTGCGAATGGTCGTTCTTCTCCTTTAATAAATCGCGAATCTCCGTGAGCAATTCTGCTTGGGTGGGCCCGGCGGCTTTGGTCGGCTTGGCGGGCAAGAAACGATTGACACTGCGAACAATCATGAAAACAACAAAGGCGATAATCAAAAAGTTAATCACATCGTTAAGAAAATTGCCGTATGTAAATTTGGCGCCTAATAACGTAATGGATAAACCGCTAAGATCGGTTTTACCGGCAAAGATTGATAAAATCGGGTTAATCAGGTTCTTAGTCAAGGAGGTAACCAGACCGGTAAAGGCACTACCGATAATCACCCCGACAGCTAAGTCCAAAACGTTGCCCCGCATGATGAATTGACGGAATTCTTTTAACATCAACATAACCCCCTCGTATAGTTAGTGTACCGAAATTGCCACCTACTCTGCACGTTAAGCGCTCAACCCAATTGCCAGGCCCGGATGAATTGCCCTAGCGCGATCAGAACAATCACACCGAAAGCCACGGCATGCCGGCGTTTGTACAAAACCACCAAGGCCAGATATTCACGAATAACCGCATTAGGCAGAAAATAAAAGGATGTATTACCGCCGACGCCATTAGCAGCAATACCCGCCATCCGCGCGAAAATGCCCGCTCGAAGCAAGTGATAGTTGTTGGTAAAGAAGCTGGCTTTATAAGGAGCTTCTCCAATCTCTTGGATGATCAACCGTTTTGAAAACCGCATATTTTCAAGGGTGGTAGTTGACTGATCTTCGAGTAAGGTATCGGCCTCGGGAATCCCTTTTCCCAAAGCGTAACGCTGCATGGCGAGTGCTTCGGAAATAGCCTCATCTGCGCCTTTACCCCCGGAAAAAATAATTTTTGGAGCGGGGCGGCCTTTTTTTAATTGCTTGTGATAAAACTTAATAGCCGTATCAATGCGACTGGCAAGTAACGGTGACACTTGATCACCGTGCAGTAGTCCGGCGCCAAGCACGATGAGAAAAGTTCGATTATGCGGTTGTGGCCGGAGATTGTACAGGATTAACGCGGTCAAGAAGTTATAAAGCGTTAATAAGACATATAACCCACCTAAGCCAAAGAAGACTGCCAAGGCGACGTATAAAGGTTCGGGAATAAAACGGCGGCCAAACGAAGCAGCAATTTCCAACAACAACAGTCCGATGGCAATATAAAGCGTCAACATGTTACTTAACGAATGGCCTTCACGCTGCCACACAAGGATAGCATTCCATAGCAGCCAAAATAAGTGCAAGGCAAACAGCAAGAACACAATTAAGACCGTAATCACAAAAAGCGTTCCGGTTACAGCAATAAGTAGTAGGTTACCGGATTTTAGAATCGCGGCTGCCAAAGCGATCAAAAATACCACGGCGAATAAGTTGAACAGCCAGCCGTTAAGCAAACGCCGCGGTTCAATGGTGAAGCTGATAGCAAAAATAATTCCCAGCAAAAGGGGGATGGTAAAGACAAATAACGTTTCCTGAGCTGACATCGAAAAGTCTCCTTGTGTAGAGGTTAGAAATTGATTAGGGTATAATGTGATTAAAAGCGGAGGGATGCAATATGATTGATCCTGTGTTTGGTCGAAAAGATCCAAAGTTAGATTATCACACCCGAATTGGCGCGTATGGCGTCATTCCGGATCATAGCGGCGCGCGGTTGCTGATTTTGCAAGCGCCGAATCATGCGTTGTTTTTACCGGGAGGCGGCGTTGAAAAAGGCGAAACTCCCGAAGAAACGCTGGCACGGGAGTTGTTGGAAGAATTTGGGGCAACCGTGCATGTGACCAAAAAGCTCGGCAAATCGTCTGAGTATTTTTATTCCCATCATCGTCAAACCGCCTATTACCATCCGGCGACGTTTTTTGCCTGTGATGAACTGGCTTTTGTACAGGATCCGCTTGAAACCTTCAATACATTGATGCTCATGCCGATCGATCTGGCCTTGGCCGAATTGAAACGGCCGACGCATCGCTGGGCCGTGGCTAAGTGGCTCGCCCAGCAACCCAAACAGTGAAGCCCACCTTGCTAATCCGTTAAGTGTGGATCAATCACACCACCGTTGAGCAGATAACGTTGGAACTTTTCATAGATAGGTGAAAAGAGGCTGCTATCTTCAGAGGCGAGCATTTCTTTTGGAAAATAAAACCGTTTATCGCCTGTTGCCCGACCACTCAGCGCAGCAACCAATGGTGATAAGGTTGACAGTTCCTCTAAAGTGCCGTCTTTTTGCATGATTTCGATTTGAGTTTTCGGGTTCGCTGAGGCAGGATCATATTGATCATATGGCAAGTCGAAACTATCATTTTCGGCGGTGTAATATTGCGGATCAAACCCGGCTTGAGCCACCAACGCGCGTAGTTTTGGAAGCAGCGCGGCCGTTTGATCGGTAAATGTCACTGATTTCAGTGGGCGGCGATTCAAGAAGCGATCCGCAAAGTCGCTTAAGATACTGTCGGGATAATCTAACCAGTACGTAAAGTAGGTGTTGAGCACACCGTCATCTAACTTGAGGTAGTCGCTTAAGCTAAAGGATTGCTCGAAAAAGGGCACCAGTAAGCGTGGTGAAAACCCGGGTTCAAACTGTCCGGACTCATACAGAAACTTAGCCCGTTTTAGTAGGTGGAAGAGAATGACCTCCATGCCGCGGGATACGGGGTGAAAATAGACTTGTTGATACATCTGAAAGCGGCTGACAACATAGTCTTCTACCGCATGCATCCCGTTGGCTTCATAAGCGATACCATCAGAATAAGGTCGCATCACCCGCAAGATTCTAGAAAGATCAAAAAGCCCGTATTTGGTGCCGGTATAGTAGGCATCATGCAGCAAGTAATCCATTCGGTCGGCGTCAATTTGACTGGAAATCATCTGGACGACTTGCGGATTGGGATAAGTATGGTTGATCACTGAAGCCACCTGCTCGGGAAATTCCGCACTCACACCGCGCAGGATACGGTTAACATTGGTATGCGGATCCGTGAGAATAGCGCGGGTAATTGCCTCATGATCTGTCCCGAAAATATGCTCAAACGTATGTGAGTATGCGCCGTGGCCAATATCATGCAACAGTGCAGCACACAGGACAACCGGACGTTCAGCGTCATTCCAAAGGCCATCACCAGGCGTTTGACTGGGATAGTTAATGACAAAATTGTCGCACATCTCCCGCGCAATTTCATAAACCCCAAGTGAGTGGGCAAAGCGCGTATGCTCAGCTCCTTGAAAGACATAATCCGAGACCCCTAGTTGTTTGATTCGCCGCAACCGCTGAAACTCCGGGGTATTGATTAAATCAAGAATCACGCGGTGTTGGACGTGAACATAATTATGAACCGGATCGCGAAAAACTTTTTCCCGTGGTAATTTTTCAAATTGCATGATGTTCTCCCATCTTTTTTAAGTTGCGATTGCGTGTACGTAAATCGGCGGTGGCTGCAGCGAGCGCTTGATGGTAAGCAGGATCGCGCAATATTGCCGGCATCGAGTTCATGTCGGCTGCGATGCCGTAAGTTGCTAAGGCATTCAATATGGCAAGAATCGCCTCATTACGCGTCAGTGGCCGATCAAGTAAATCGCTAAGGGTGGTCATCGTTTCTGAACGGATAAGCGGAAAAGTAAAATGGGGACTGGCGCTGGCATGCCCAGCCCGATAAAATCGACGTAGTAAATCGCAGCGGGCATTTTGATCACCGAAAATGCTGCAATAAAGCATCACGACCACCCCGGCCTGATTCCGGCGCTGGGCCATGCCGGCGAATTTTTGGCCGCCGACACTCAAATCGTATTTGCCGGGACAATAGGAATGCGTGATTTCACTGGTGGCAATTTTCAGCGCTGGAAATGCGGTCCGAAATAGTGACGTCATAAGCTCATAAGCAGTATCGATGGTCAGGCGCGTTTCATTGGGTAAAAAAAGCGAGACATTCAAAACGCCGCTGTCGGCAATCACCGCTAGCCCACCGGAATTGCGGACAAAGACGCCATATTGTTCGCTGCTCAGGACTGGCAGCCCATGCCCCAATTGTGGTAACTTTAAATCTTGCATACCAAGAATGACGGTTTGTTCAGCCGTCCAGAAATGCAGCATCAGCGGTGGATGGAGCTCGGGATGGGCTAATAACGCATTGGTGTGGGCAAAGCTGAGCGGCGCCTCATCTTTGGTGAAGTCTTGCTGGAAGATGGCTGCTTGCTGACCAGCCAGTGACGTTAAGTCCATTGTGCGCCTTCTTTCATAATAATAGATTACCTATATTATAGCGAAGGTAACCGAACACGTCAGGCACAAAGCCATTTTCATTGGGATAAAGGTGTTTGGGGGTGCGGGAGTCTGGCGTGTAAGGTTTTGGGCGCGAGTTCTCTTTTATGCCCATAACGCGCTCCCCGGCGCAGGGATCTGCGTGTAAGGACCTCAGGCGCAATGGCCAAGAGCGGGCCATCGCACCTGAGGCCACTTACACTCCGATCCCTAACCGCGCCGGCTCGCGCTCACTCACGCTCTGTACTCGACCCTCTTGACCTGTGAGCGTACAATACTCTATAGAAAGGATTGACATTATGGATCTTTCACAAGGAGTGCCGATTCAGATTCACCTTGAAACGTTTGTGACGCAAGGTGATGATCAGGAGACACATGTTTTTGATGAACCCGGAACGTTGGTACAGATGGGGAACGCACTTTATATTCGCTATCAGGAAGTGGACGAGGATGCAGGAACGAGCATGCCGGTCACGATGAAACTGCGCGAAGACGGTGATATTCAACTTTCGCGTGGCAGTAGTAATGGCGATACTCAGTTGAAACTGTTTTTTGCGGATGAAAAACGGGTTTTGACCCGCTATCGGACGCCATACGGTATTATTCCGGTTGAAACGGTGACACCTCGGATCGATGTGCGAATGACCACGGAACCGGTTGCGGGTGAAATTTATGTTGAGTATGAGCTTTTTGCCAATCGCCAACATTTAGGAAATTATCGGTTGCGATTGCAATTTAAGGCCTGAGCGGGTATGATAGAAAACAGACTGTAAAGACTGTGGAAAGGGCGTGTATCGGTTGAAACTCAAAGCATTTGCCAATGCCGATAAATCAGAATTATCAATGATCGAAGTAGCCCATGAGATCCTCGAAGAAAAAGGGGATACCATGGCGTTCGTTGATCTGGCCAATGAGATCCAGAATTATCTCGGTAAGAGTGACGAAGAGATTCGTGAACGTTTGCCGCAATTCTATACGGATCTCAATGTGGATGGCAGCTTCATTTCTTTAGGCGATAACGTTTGGGGCCTGCGCGCTTGGTATCCATACGATTCCGTTGATGAAGAAGTTAACCATCCGGAAGACGAAGAAGAAGTGCCACGTCGCAAGAAACGTAAGAAAGTTAATGCGTTCTTGGCGGATGTTGCCGATGACGATGACGTGATCGATTACAACGACGATGATCCTGAAGATGAAGATCTCGACGCTGATAGCGATGACGATGATTTCGATGATGATGACAGCACTGGCTTTCATGACAAGATCGGCAAGGCCGGCGATAGTGACGATGACAGCGATGATGATCCTGATGATGGACTTCCCGATGGCATTGAAGGTCAGCTAGCTGAATTTGGCGACAATGACAGCGACGAAGATGACGACACCGATGACATCACAGCTGACTTCTCCGGCGATGACGATGATGACAGCGATGATGCTGACGATGAAGACGACAACGATAAACATTAATGGTTTAACGGTCACACTTTTTAAGGTGTGGCTTTTTTGTTTTCACGAGCTTGACATTTTTCCTGAAAAGCTGATACTGCCATCATAGTGTAATGACTCACGCTTATCATGATGCGTTTCCCAGCGCAGAAATTTGCGTGTGAGGGCCTCAGCCACAATGATCCAAGCTGATGGCTCGCTTACACTTCGATTCTAAGTACGCTGGCACACACTCAGGAGGCTATTTATGATTTCAGAGGATCTTAAAACCCGTCTGGATACGTTTATCGATGCTATTCTTGCTATTATTATTACGATCATGGTTTTGGAATTGCCGGCGGAGAGTTGGCAAAATCATACACATATCAGCGAGTTTTTTCTAGCGGTTGGCATTTATGCAGTTAGTTTCTGTTTTGTAGCAAATATTTGGTATCAGCAAGCGACTTTGTTTAGTCAGGTCAAACAAATCCCGCGGCGAATTGTCATCTGGGAATTTATTTTAGTTTTCCTACTTTCGCTGGTACCGGCATTGACGCGCTTGATGTCTGGTGACGTTGAAGTGCTTTCGGTGGTTATTTATGGTGCACTGTATCTTTTAGTGATTACCGTTTTTCGCATTATTTCACGAACGATTGTGCATCAGCAAGCTAGTAATAAGGCCGAAATGCAACAAATCTACACGAGCATTTACGGCGCCCACAACTTGGAAAATTTCTTGATGATTGCCGCAATTATGGTGCTGGCGGTATTTTTACCTAAAGCTGCTTATATTTTGTACATTGCCATTCCAATCCGCTCATTTTTTACAATCGACAGCGATGCCCGCGAACTCACCGGTATGCAGCAGATGGCGACAACAGGGCAACGGAATTACTTGAAGATGAATCGAGATCAGCAGATGCGATTCCGGCGACTTGTAGGTGAATACATTCGCGATTTACGCAGTGCTCATGGCGACCAAGCGGCAAACAAGGCTGCTTGGGAAAAGTTTAGCCGTACTGCGCAACAGGAATTGAAAATTGATCCGGCAATACTTGATCAGTGGTTTACGGCATTTCGGCAAAGCAAAAATAAAGATTACCGCAATAAGACGCCTAGACGACCAGATTCAAGGCGTTCATGAGCAGCATTGGAAAATTTTCAAAATCGTTGACGTAAAAAACACAATTGGTATACTTGAAATAATTATTTATTTAATCTTTGGATAGGTGAAATTTTGGGTATTGTTGAAACGAATAAAGGAATGTTGGCGATGCCGGCTTGTCGGGGCAAGCTGTACATTCAGCGGGATGCTTATTGAGTGTTATCCCTGACGTTGGAACCAGTTTCTAGGATCGTTAACGTTCAGTCACCATGATTGCGGAGATTTTTCATGACATATTTTGATAAAACTATCGACTTTTTTGCGAAAACATATCAGGTTTCAGATCTTCTAGAAAAAGACGAGAATGATGACTTTGTTTTCTTTAAGATTAGAGGCCTTTCATCCTACAACAACCTTATGCATGCGCTAATTTTTCTTTCAGCAATGGCCGGTTTCCTTGAACAGCTAAGTCTGCCGCTGCAAATTCAGGTTACGCAAATACCACTTTCCGGGAATGAATCTAAGGTCGACTTCATTGTCACAAAGCTGCTCAAGTCTGAGTATCGTCATGCCGTTCAAAAGCTTGAGAAGGCTGTCAATCAAACTAATAGAAATGCAAACGGTGGAAAACGATTCGGCTTCTAAGATTGTTTTTAATTAGCCGCTATTAGTGGGAGGAACGCTATGACATATTTTGATAGAGCCATCAATAACTTTGCTGAAGCATGTAAGGTGTCAGAATTGCTAGAAAAAGAAGAAATTGAAAATTATATCTTCTTGACTATTAATCATCTTTCATCCTATGGCAATCTCATGCATGCACTCCAATTTCTTTCAGCACTATCCGATTTTTTTGAACAATCAAATCTGCCGCTGCGGATTCAAGTCACAACCATACCACTTCCGCATAATGAATCTAAGGTTGATTCCATTGACATCAGGTTACTCATTACTGAATATAACCATGCTGTCCGCAAGATGGAGGAAGCCGTTAACCAAAACGATAGAAATGCAAATCAAGGGGAATGACTTAATACCATACCTTTAAGCATCAAAAAAGCAGCGATATTCGCTGCTTTTTTGTGATCATCATTGACCTAGTACGTGCTTGTTGCTTTTACCGGAACGTTTAAAGCGGCCAACGTCCTTGCTTTAACATCGTGCTCAAATTGGCGTCTTCAAGCAGTGACTTATCTGTGATCACACGCTTGAGCACCTTGGCAATGAAGCCGGTGTACTTGTGGCTCTTGCCGATTTGGGCGATACCGTCTTGACTGCCAAGCGATGCCACAGTGCCCTTAGGTTTGTAAACAAAGTCCGTTAACGGTTGACCGTTTAGTGCTGCGGCGACATTCTTGCCGGCGTGATCGCCTTCTTGGGAGGAGATTTGCGCCGTGGTTGGATAAGGTCGGCCAGCGTCTGTCATCACTGCCGATACATCCCCGATGATGAAGACTTCAGGATGGTCGGTTAGATTCAGGTGATTGGAAACAACTACGCGATTGCGGCGTTGGTTGAAGCCGGAATCGGCGATCACATCGCTGCCTGAAACACCGACTGTCCAGATGATCGTGTTGCCTTCGACCTTCTTTTCCTGATCGCCGTCAGCATAAACAACGGCATTAGGTTCGATTTTGGTAATCTTGGAACCGGTCATCATCGTAACGCCATGGCTCTTTAGATAATCCATTGCATAATTTGCTAACTTTTCATCGAACATCGGCAAAATACGCGTTGCCATTTCCATGGAGATGATTTTGACAGGTGGCGTATCATACTTTTTGGCTAATGCCGGTAGACTATGTGTCAATTCGCCTAATAATTCAACCCCAGTGAACCCTGCGCCTGCGACAATAACCGTTAAGTCTTTGGGATCTTGTGACTGCTTGTAATTGGCGACACGCTGTTCAATTGTCTTGGCAATCGTTTCGGCGGAGGTCACATTGTCCAGTGGCAAGGCGTTTTCTGCGGCGCCAGGTAGCCCAAAGTCTTCAGAGCGAAAGCCGAGCGCGATAATGAGATAGTCGTAACGCAGCGGCGCATGATTTTCCAGTACCACTAGCTTGCTCGACACGTCAACCTTGCTGACCTTTGACTGGATAAACTGAACATCTTTGGGAAGAACCTGCTGGATATTAAATGTAATTTTCGTTGCAGGCACGGTACCTGCTGCTACTTCATGAAGCTGTGTGCGCTCTTCATGATTGGCGTTTTGGTCAACCACTGTGAGCGTCGTTCCTTTTGGCGCGAGCTTACTCAAAGTTTTAACGGCCCGAATGCCCGCATATCCGGCACCTAAAATGACAACATCTGCCATTGATTTACCACTTCCTCATTTACAAAATTGTTTTTACATGCGTTCAATTGACCACAACCTTATTGTAACAATCTTATTGCTATTCACAAATGTTAGGCTCATATATTTGTAGGAAAGTGAGTGAAAGAGTGAGCGTGTTTTGACCAAACTTCAGTCGAGATGATGGACATGGGCCTCAGGAGACTGATAAAATTCACTGATGGAGCATCGTTGACCTGACGTATCCTTTTATTCAGTTAGGTTTGAGTTTTTCGTTCATGGTTTTGATACTTACTTTTTTTCATTAATGCTTGACGGATCTCGTACAATTGGTTAATATACATTTTGGGCGCTTTACAGAAGTGTAAAGCCAATACGGTTCAAGCTCCCTGTTCGTATGAACAGGGAGCTTGTTTTTGTTTTTCCCGATTAATTTAAAAAGGAGACTGGCTATGACCAAGTATATTTTTGTTACCGGTGGGGTCGTATCGTCATTAGGTAAAGGGATTGTTGCTGCATCCCTGGGTCGTTTGTTAAAGAATCGCGGTTTGAAGATTACGATTCAAAAATTTGATCCATATATCAACGTTGACCCAGGCACCATGAACCCTTATCAGCATGGTGAAGTGTTTGTCACCGATGATGGTGCTGAGACTGACCTCGACCTTGGCCATTATGAGCGGTTTATTGATATTAACCTGAACAAGTACAGCAATGTCACAACCGGGAAAATTTATTCTGAAGTCCTGCAACGCGAACGCCGCGGTGAATATCTCGGCGCAACGGTTCAGGTCATCCCCCACATCACCAACATGATTAAGGAAAAGGTTATGCGCGCTGCCAAGCATAGCGATTCCGATGTCATTATCACCGAAATCGGCGGCACTGTCGGGGACATTGAATCCTTGCCATTTCTTGAAGCAATTCGCCAAATGAAACGTGATGTTGGTTCGGAAAATGTTTTCTATATCCACGCAAGCTTGGTACCATACTTGCGCGCGGCAGATGAAATGAAAACCAAGCCGACTCAGCATAGCGTCAAAGAATTGCGCAGTATCGGGATCCAGCCCAACATGCTAGTCGTACGAACCGAAAAACCGATTACAGAAGAGATGAAGAAGAAAATTGCGTTGTTCACTGATGTGCCGGAAAATGCTGTCATTGAATCACGCGATGCCAAGACCCTTTATTCAATTCCGTTAGCCCTGCAAGCCCAAAAGATGGATCAGATCGTCGTCGACCACTTTGGCTTTGATGTCCCACCAGCCGATATGACTGATTGGACTAAGCTTGAGCATAAGGTTCAGCACCTCACGCATCAAACCAAGATTGCCTTGGTTGGTAAGTATGTTGCGTTGAAAGATGCCTATATCTCAGTTGCCGAAGCACTTAAGCATGCTGGTTACTACTGGGATTCTGATATCGACTTGCAGATGTTTCAGGCTGAAGACGTTAATGATGACAATGTAGAAAGTCTGTTACAAGGTTTTGATGGCATTTTGGTTCCCGGTGGTTTTGGCGATCGCGGATTAGAAGGCAAGATTGCGGCCATTCGTTACGCACGGGAGAATGATATTCCGTTCCTGGGCATCTGCTTGGGTATGCAAATGGCTTCGATTGAGTTTGCACGTAATGTCTTAGGACTCAAAGATGCTGGAACAACCGAGACACATCCTGATGTCAAGGATCCGGTCATTGATTTAATGCGTGATCAGGTTGGCGTGAAGAATCTTGGCGGAACACTGCGGCTTGGCCTTTATCCATGTGTCTTAAAGCCGGGATCCGTCGCAGCAAAGGCTTATGACAATGCTCATGAAATCGAGAAACGTCATCGTCATCGTTATGAGTTCAACACCAAGTACCGTAAGCCAATGGAGGAGAAAGGCTTGGTCTTTTCAGGGGTTAGCCCGGACGACCGTTTGATGGAAATCATTGAGTATCCGAAGAATAAGTTCTTCGTTGCCTCACAGTACCATCCAGAGTTCCAATCACGGCCAAACAAGCCAGAAGGACTGTTCAAAGCCTTCATCCAATCAGCTGGCGATTTTAAAAATTAGTATTTTTGCGTTTGAAAACTGCCTTGAGGTTCAGTCCTTGAGGCTGTTTTTGTATTTGGGGGTGGGATTGTGGCGGAGGTCAATTTATGCATTTTCGTAATGCGCTCAGAGTTGCAAGGGGTCTGCGTGTGAGTGGCTCGAAGGCGATGGCAAAAGGGGCATCATGGTTGAGGCCGCTTACACTCCGATCCCTAAGCGCGCCGGTTCGCGCTCACTAACTTTTAGTCCTTGTTTTTTGCGTGCTGATTCATTAAACTTGTATATTGAGTGCATGGCGAATGGGTCATGGCTTGCCTACCAGTGTTCGTGATTGATATTTGAAGCATAAAATGCAGGTCAGCTTCAGCCTACTTGAAATGAACGACCTTAAGTGAGGATTTAATTCAAATGGAAAAAATGCTGATCCACGGCGGAAAGAAATTATCCGGTGAAGTTGTGATCGGCGGTGCAAAGAACAGCACGGTTGCTTTGATTCCGGCTGCAATTTTGTCGCGCACCCCGGTGACACTTGATTCAGTGCCGCATATTCAGGATGTCTATAATTTGATGGCGATTCTGAGTGATATGAATGTTAAATCGGATTTTACCGAAAATGTTCTGACAATTGATCCAACCGAAATTAATGATGTGCCGCTGCCAAACGGTAAGATTAAGAGTCTGCGCGCCTCCTATTATTTTATGGGCGCGTTATTAGGGCGCTTTGGCAAAGCAATTGTTGGGCTGCCTGGTGGCGATGATATCGGTCCGCGGCCTATTGATCAGCATATTAAGGGATTTGAAGCGTTGGGTGCTTCAGTGAGCAATGAACACGGGGCGATGGCAATTAAAGCGCCGGCTGAAGGCTTACATGGTGCCCGTATTTTTCTGGATATGGTTTCAGTTGGCGCCACCATCAATGTCATTCTGGCGGCGGTGACGGCAAAAGGACGAACGGTCATCGAAAACGCTGCTAAAGAGCCGGAAATTATCGACTTGGCAACCTACCTGAACAATATGGGTGGCAAAGTTCGCGGTGCCGGCACGGACGTTATTCGCATTGATGGGGTGCCAACGCTTGAGGCGCATAATTCGCATACGATCATTCCCGACCGAATTGAAGCAGGCACTTACTTAGCCATGGCGGCTGCAGTAGGTGAAGGCGTTAAAGTTAAGAACATCATTTCCGAACACTTAGATGCATTTTTGGCTAAGTTGGAAGAAATGGGTGTGGTGATGGATGTGGGCGAGGATAGCATTTTCGTCTATCCATCCGGCGACTTGAAAATGGTCCAAATTAAAACAATGCCGTATCCGGGATTCGCAACGGATTTACAACAACCGATTACGCCACTTATGTTAAAAGCGCATGGTGAAGGCTTGATTATCGACACCATTTATCCCAAACGAGTTCGGCATATACCGGAACTGTTACGTATGGGCGCTGACATTACGATTGAAAATGACGTGATTATTTTGCACCACTGCGATCATCTTCAAGGGACCGAAGTTGCGGCCGAGGAAATCCGTGCCGGTGCGTGTCTCATGATTGCTGGGCTAATGGCTGAAGGCACCACAACGATTACGAAGGTCGATAATATCTTGCGCGGCTATGACCGGGTTGTGATGAAATTACGTGGTTTAGGTGCAGATGTTGAATTAGTAGATTGAGATTGCGTTTACTGTTTGCGCGTGATAGACTGTTAGAGTTGTAGTCAGAGTATCTCTAGATCAGGCAATGATTTAGGGCAAAAGGAGTAATTGATTATGAAGCAAGGCATCCATCCAGATTATCATCTAGTTGTATTTATGGACTCAGCAACTGGTTTCAAATTTATTTCGGGTTCAACCAAAACTTCAAAAGAAACCATTAAGTGGGAAGATGGCAAAGAATATCCGCTGGTTCGGGTTGAAATTTCATCTGATTCACATCCCTTCTACACCGGCAAGCAGAAGTTCACGCAGGCTGATGGTCGGGTTGATCGTTTCAACAAGAAGTACGGCTTCGACAAGAAATAAGCAAAAAAAGCAGCCTTTTGAGGTTGCTTTTTTGTTAGCTTCAACTTATATAAGCATAAGCCGTTTTATTTATTAAACATATTTCTTGTTGAAAATGGAATTACATATCATTAAGGAATTGATATACTTAAATCAATAAGGCAGAGGTATTTTAGCCTTAAGCTTACACATTAACTTACACTCCCAAAAAAGTTCCCCCAAACTTTTCCACCTTTAATGGTGGTTTTTTTGTGTTCTCAAAGTCTTGAGCGTGGGCATTATATTTTTAATATAAAATATTTATGGGTTCCCTAAATCGGCCGTTAAAATGTGAATTCTGCCGAGAAGTATATTTTGCTTCGATAAAGTTTTTTTGCGGCTAAACTGAAGGTTACGTGGTTAACAAAACCGAGGATAACAAAAAAACAGCTTTTCAGCTGCTTTTTTAACGCTAAGATTCATTGAGCTTGTGGGATGACTTGGTTGATTAAGTTTTCAATTTCGGGGCCTGACAGAATCTGTTGTTCTAATTTGAGATTTTGAACAACCTTACCATCATGGATGATAATGAGATACGAATCCTTGTACCCGTCGTTTAGATAAATAAACGTGATATCAGATAGAATCGTCACTTGTGCAGAAGCGGCGCCGCCCATAATTGGATCGGCGCTGGCGTCACTGTAAAAACTGATGGTGCGCTCTGGATCGGGGTCGTTCAACAAGGTGAGCTCAAATTCGAGCTTGGTCGCAGTGTGATCAGTGTCAAAATTTGCATCATGCGTCAGATCATTGACATAATAAGGAAAGTTAAAGGCTTTGGCGACTTCTTTGACGACGGACTGGCTCATGGCAATAAGTTGATCTTCGGGTAACGTTTTGATTGGCATGGAATCACCTCCTAAAGCTGAGTCTACACCAAGCGCTTACAAAAGCATATTAATTGCACTGATGCCAGAAAATGGCGGGCTTCGTTTCTCGAGTTTGCTCTTGAGCCAAAACCCACGACTTAAATGGCGCACTCCCGACCACCATATTGATGGAAGCGGGAGCCGGAAACAGACATAAACAAAAGCGCGGGTTGCCTCTGCGCGTGCCAGGAGTAACCAAGCTGGTTCACAATCACAAAGAAAAGAGGAAAATGATGACTAAACGATCGAATTTTTTGTATTGGTTAAACATCGGTGGCGATATACTTTACTTACTGATTGTCGGCGGGCTTTATCTTAGTGGTCATTCTTTGTTTCATGGTCAGATGATGCTACTTGCTCAGGTGGCATCAGGCATCTTAATTGTTAGTTTGCCGCGTTTGATGGAGCACTGGTGGCATTTCCGTTTTCCGCCGAGTTTGATTTACTTATTTGAAATTTTTATCCTCTTGAGTGTTTTACTGGGTACAGGATTGCAATGCTATAGCGTACCGTACTGGGATAAGTTTGAGCATTTATTCAGTGCGGCGATGCTTGCTGGGCTTGGCTTTGCTATTTTTACAGCGCTGACGCCGGCAAAACGGTTGGCCGCGACAAGTCCATTGCTCATGGCTTTATTTGCCCTTGCGTTTGGGACAACCATCGGGGTATTGTGGGAGTTTTATGAGTTTACATTTGATGGGTTACTGGGTATGAACATGCAGCGATATATGGCTGCTGGCGGTGAACTATTACGTGGGCGGGCCGCGCTCATGGATACGATGGGTGATTTATTGATGGACTTTCTGGGTTCATTAGGGTTGGCGTTGGTTGGCTATTTTGGCATTAAACGTGACTTAAGCTGGTTGAAGACGTTTGCTTTTCAACCGCATCAAGCTCGGCATAAATGAGTTGCCTAGTGCTACTTAATGCAATAAATGTTGCAGGTTCATGGTGACATTGGGCGTAAGCAAGTTGGGCTGATAGCGCACGAGAAAACGGTACTCTTCTGCGGCAGCTTGGCGTTTAGCCGGATCATCGCTGGCGGCTAGCCACATTAACCATTGGCCGAGTGTTTCGCCAGACATAAATTCGCGGGCGTGATCAAATAAGGCCGGCCAATCTGAAGCCGTTGCCATCACGGCCATGTGTCCGAAAATCTGTGGGTCGACCGGTAGCTCAGGTAGCTGAATCGGACGCGGTTGCAGGCGCTTGAGAAACGTATCAAAGTCCGGCGCAACCGTCAGCCATTGATCGACTTCGGTGTCAATGTAACGTATTCGGCGAACCTCATGATGCAAATCAAAGCCGAAGTATTGGTGAGCAGTGTGGGCAAAAGGCAAAAAGTCTGATGGCAGGTCGTCTGAGGTGATTGCCGGACCGGGTGTTGCCAGTGCATGAAGGCCGACGCCGGTCAAACCATCGCTTGTCGGCTCCGATGTCGGCAACCACCAATTTTTAGGGAAAATCCCATTTTGAATGATTGAAAAATAAGTCGAAGGTATGAGGTCGGTTTCTGGAATTGTTGGTAAATTAGGTTGTGGGATCTTTTTTGGCCATGGCAGCATGTTGCAACCTCCTCTTTTCTTGTTAGCGCCAGTACCTAGGTGATGGGTGCGATTTTTAGCGTGTTTTCATAGCTGCAGAGAGGGCCGGTGCCTAACAGTGCAGTTTGTCGATGTCACGTGCGCTTTAAATTCATCATACTGCATGAATGAAGAGCCGCGAAAGTCGTATAATAGTGGTGGGAGTATTAAGGGGTTTTAACCATGCGGAATGCACTGATTTATGTTCATCATGAACCATTAGCCCATTTGTTTTTGACTTATGGGATTTCGGCGAGTGACTTGCTGAATAGCCATCAAAAACTGCCGGAACATTTGCTCCTGTTGCCACCTGTCAATGAACAGGAACAGATTGATCCGCACACTTGGTTTAATGTTATCAATGGCAAAGATCAAGTACGGGATTTTTTGCGTAGTAAGGAAGGGCAAACCCGCTGCTGGTTGGATTATTCGCGTTCGCGGTTTTTGCAGGAACTGACCCCTAATGAGATCGCAGAACTGCTATACTTAGGTCATGCGAAAACGCATCTGAACTCACCGTTTTACTATAAATTGCAAAATGAGCTGGTTTATTTGCCGATGCGTAATGGCACGGTCAATATGTATTTACGGCATGAAAGCTTATTTGAGGCCTTTTTAGCTGCGGCGATCAATAAATACTTACGACGAATTGCCAATGAACAGCCATTTTGGTTGCGGCTGCGACAACAACACTTTTCACACTTGTCGCACGGTGCGTATACGCAGCTGCTACCTTTACTTGAAGATGGTGTGGTGTTTGATTTCCGTCACGTTCAGTTTTCGCGTGAACGGATCACGATTCCGTTGCTGGCGCTGCATGAGCGGTTTATTCCGGATGGTATTTTTCCGGATGAGACGGCGCGTAAACTCGGTAAGCTAGTTTTAATGCGGCAAAAGAATCAATGGTTGCTAGATCCCGATAGAAATCAAGAAAAAACCGAGCGCTAAAGAAACTGCCTGTTGCGGGGCAGTTTCGTGTTTTTAGGCAGGAAGAACCTGTTGTAATTGCAAATTGTTCCGTGATTTTGATTGAAAAATGTTTGTCATCTTGTTGAAAAACGAGGTGAAGTTGAAGAATTGGAGTCGAGTTAATGATGAAAATGACATTGGCAGAGATCGCACGTGTCGTAAAAGCCCAGCCGCTCTCTGAAACAGTCGGTTCGCAAGTGGCAACCGGGGTGGCATTTGATTCGCGGCGATTGAAGCCGGGAATGTTATTTGTCCCATTGCGTGGCGAGCGTGACGGGCACGAGTTTATTCCAGCGGCGGCTGCTGCGGGGGCAGTCGCAACTTTTGTGGCAGAGGACCATCTGCCAATGACGACTAAACTGCCAACATTGGTGGTCCCGGATCCGCTGGCCGCCATGCAGAAGTTAGCCCAGTATTATTTGCTAATGAAGGTGAACCCTAAAGTCGTTGCCATCACCGGCAGCAATGGGAAGACCACGACAAAAGACATGACTGCGGCGATTTTGGCAACGCAATACCATGTTGTGAAGACGCCGGATAATTACAATAATGAAATCGGTGTCCCAATGACGATTCTCAGTATGGAGCCCAATACCGAAGTGCTGGTGCTTGAGATGGGAATGGATCGGCCTGGCCAATTACATGCATTGTCATCGTTGGCCGAACCGGATGTGGCAGTGATTACCATGATTGGCGAGGCTCATATTGAATTTTTCAAGACGCGCGCTAAGATTGCAGATGCCAAGATGGAAATTACGGATGGCTTGAAAGAGGATGGCACCTTTATTTTTAACGGTGACGAACCATTATTAGTGAGCCGCGCTAAGCAAGTTACCCAATCGCAAGAAACATTTGGTTTACATCCGGAAAATACGCTTTTTGCCCATTCGATTAGCGGCCATCGCAATCATACCGAATTTACCGTCGAACAGTGGCCGGAATTGACCTTTTCAATCCCTATTATGGGTGAATACAATGTGGTCAATGCTTTGGCTGCGTTGCTAGTAGGTCGGCGTTTCCATGTCAAGCCGGAAGCCATGCAAAAAGCACTGGTGCATTTTCAGGTGACGGCTAATCGCACGCAATGGTTAATTGGCGATGTCGGCGAGCAGATTCTGAGCGATGTTTACAATGCCAACCCCACTGCGATGAAAGCAGTCATCCATGATTTTAGCGAGTTTCAGACGGCAGGACGCCACATTGCTGTTTTAGGTGACATGCTTGAACTTGGCGAGCAAAGCCGGGCGTTGCATGCGGGACTAGCCGATGCACTTGATCCGCACGAGATTCAGGAGGTTTACTTATACGGTTCGGAAATGCAGGCACTTGCCGAAGCGTTAACGACAAAGTATCCGCAAGATCAAGTACACTATTACCCGCTGGATGCCAAAAGTACCATGATTCGCGATTTGCAAAACGATGTCGGGCACGATGACATGGTGTTGCTAAAAGCGAGCCATGGTCTGCATCTGGAAACTGTTTTGGCTGCGCTGGTCGCAGGCGGACATGCGTGAATCGGACTTTGAACAAGATATTGAGGGGCATCAGTAAGTTTAATTTTCTTGAAAATACTAAAAGCTTTTACTACTTTTAATAGATGAAAGTGGGCATTACCTGTGCCTGGTTAACATATCTCGCAATCGCCGTCCTTGTTTTTCGATAGTGGACGTGCTACTATTGTTGGGATATGTTTTTTTGTCATTTACTGAAAATGCACGTGACGCCCGCGGATTTCTTGAAAACACGCTTGGGTAAACGCGTGCAAGAATTCTCAAGGAGGAACTCATTTGAAGTTTAAAGAACTAGGTTTGGATCATGATCTCTTAAAGGCAATCGCCCAGTCAGGTTTTGAGGAAGCGACGCCGATTCAAGCGGAGACGATCCCACTGGTTCTGGAAGGCAAAGATGTGATCGGTCAAGCCCAGACCGGTACCGGGAAAACGGCAGCATTTGGCTTGCCAATTCTGCAACACATCGATAAAGCCGACCGGAGTATCCAAGCATTGGTCATTTCCCCAACTCGGGAATTGGCGATTCAGACCCAAGAAGAGCTTTACCGTTTAGGCCGCGACAAGAAGATCAAGGTTCAGGCTGTCTATGGCGGCGCTGATATTCGCCGCCAGATTCGTCAGCTTGCTGACCATCCGCAAATTGTGGTTGGGACACCTGGTCGGATTCTTGATCATATTGGTCGTCATACCTTAAAGTTGGAACACCTTGATACCTTGGTGTTAGATGAAGCCGATGAAATGCTCGATATGGGCTTCATTGACGATATTGAAAAGATTGTTGAACAAATGCCGACCGAGCGTCAAACATTACTGTTCTCCGCGACGATGCCGGCAGCGATCATGCGCTTAACCAACAAGTTCATGAAAGAACCTGTGATTGTCAAGATTAAGGCTAAGGAACTGACAGCAGATACCGTTGAGCAATATTATGTTCGGGCCAAGGACTATGAAAAGTTCGATGTCATGACACGACTGTTTGACGTTCAGGATCCGGACTTGGCACTGATTTTTGGACGGACCAAGCGTCGTGTTGACGAACTGACACGGGGATTAAAGGCACGCGGCTATCGGGCTGAAGGTATTCACGGCGATTTAACCCAGCAAAAGCGAATGAGCGTTTTGCGGCAGTTCAAGAGCGGCCAATTGGATTTTCTGGTTGCAACCGATGTCGCTGCTCGTGGGTTGGACATTTCTGGTGTCACCCATGTTTACAACTATGATATCCCGCAAGATCCGGATTCCTATGTTCACCGTATCGGTCGGACGGGACGCGCCGGACATAAAGGGGTATCCGTAACCTTTGTCACGCCAAATGAAATTGAATATCTGCACACCATTGAAGATCTCACCAAGAAGCGGATGTTACCGATGAAGCCGCCGACAGCTGAAGAAGCATTAATGGGCCAGATCTCCAGCGGCTTAGCAACCATCAAGGAACAAGTTGAAGCTAACGATACCGAAAAGTATGAAGCAATGGCTGAAACCTTGTTGGAAAACTACACCCCGTTGCAGCTGGTTTCGGCGTATCTCAAGGCAGTCAGCCCTGACGATGCGAGTGCCGTTCCGGTTAAAATTACACCAGAACGTCCATTACCACGCCGCGGCCGCAACAATCACGGCCATGGCAACAATCGTGGCGGTTATAAAGGCGGCTACAAAGGCAAGCGACGCGATGGCGGCTATCAAGGTAATCGCGATGGCAAGCGCAGTTACGACAAGAAGCGCAACTTTGGCGACAAACGTAAAAACGTTAAGCGTAATTTCAAAATCCGTACGGGTGAATAATCACCAGTACGTTAATAGACCGGTCATTCATGCGAATCAATGACCAGTGCTGAAAAGCGATCCTGGTGATGCAAGTCTGCATCTTCCGGGATCGTTTTTTCGTGCTCACTAGGCGGCTGTTTGGTGAAATGTTAAAATAGCGGTATCACAGATTTGTGGGAGGCGGCCATGATTTATGGTATTGGAGTTGATGTGACAGACTTGGCGCGGATTCAAGCGGCTCAAGAGAAGAACCATGGATTTGCTGCTAAGATTTTGACGCCGAAAGAATTGGCGAATTATCAACAACTCGATGGTCGGCGAGCGGTGGAGTATTTATCCGGTCGCTTTTCGGCTAAGGAGTCCTACTCAAAAGCTTTTGGGACAGGGCTGGGTAAAGTTGCCTTGCAAGATGTGGAAGTTTTGAATAACGAACTTGGCAAGCCAATTGTGACGAAACATCCCTTTCCCGGAAAGGCATTTGTTTCCATTTCCCATAGTGAGACTTTGGTGTTTACCGAGGTAATATTAGAAAAAGAAGGTCCTGAACGTGACGATCGGTAACTTGCGACCAGCAACGGTTTTGATTGATGAAACGGCAATTTTGCATAATGTTCAACATGAGGTGGCGCGCTTGAAAAAGCAGACGCAACTGTTTGCCGTGGTAAAGGCGGATGCATATGGACACGGCATGTTGCGGGTGGCGCATGTGGCTAAGGCGGCCGGTGCCAGCGGTTTTTGTGTGGCGTTGCTTGATGAGGCGTTGGATTTACGGGCGGCAAACTATACAGAGCCAGTGCTGGTTTTGGGAATCGTTCCGAGTCAGTATGCTGCTATTGCGGCTGCGCAGACGGTTTCGTTACCGCTCAGTAGTGTTGACTGGCTCAAGCAGGCCTTGCCAGTTTTAGAGGCGCAACCGGAGTTACCACCATTGCGGCTGCATATCGCTTTAGATACTGGTATGGGTCGGATCGGATTTACGGATGATCAGACACTTTTGGATGCCGTTGCCTTCATTCAGGCACATCCCAAGGCGTTTACGATTGAAGGGATCTTCACGCATTTTGCTACGGCTGATGATCCTGATGATGCTTACTTCAAACAGCAAGTTGCCAAATTCAACCATATGGTGGCTTTGTTACCGCACCGGCCACGCTATGTCCATGTGTCAAATTCGGCAACAAGTCTTTGGCATGCAGCATGTAACGGCAATATGGTTCGTTATGGTGTGGCAATTTACGGTTTGAATCCATCAGGTGATGTGATTCCGACCACACCGTTTCCGCTTGAGCCGGCTTTGTCACTGGAGAGCGAATTAACTTTTTGCAAGCAAGTTCATGCCGGCGATGGGATTTCTTATGGGGTGACGTATCGCGCTACAGGTGATGAGTTTATCGGGACGGTGCCAGTCGGTTATGCAGATGGCTGGCTGCGGCGGTTACAGGGCTTTCACGTCTTAGTTGATGGTCATCTGTGTGAAATCGTCGGGCGAATTTGTATGGATCAGTTCATGATTCGCTTGCCAAAAGCTTATCCGGCAGGTACAAAAGTTGTGTTAATCGGGCAAAGTGGCGACCAGGAGATTACGCTATTGGACGTTGCTAAGTATAGCCACACCATTCATTATGAAATTGCCTGCAATTTAACATCGCGGTTGAAACGTCAAAGTATCAACCCGATTGCGCGTTAAAATCGGTTTCGGTCGCACAGGATGAGACGAGGCGATTTTTTGACAGGTAGCCCATCAGCTGATTTTGTGCTAAAGTATCACCATGAACTTGGGAAGTTGGAGGAAGTTGTCATGAAGAAGGAAACGTCAGTAACGGTCGCGCTTGATAGTGCTATCAAAGCGCGTTTGGATGCCTATTGTGAGTTGAATGATATGGGTGTTCAGGATGTCATTACTGAAGCAGTGGCGAAGTTTTTGCAGTCACAAGCACCTGAGATCAATCAGTTGATTTCGGGCTATGTGGCAATGGGACAAATCAATACGGAAATCAGCCATGCTTTCTCCGCCTGCGAAAGTGAGGCATACGCCCATATTCGATAAGCAGCAAGGGGGCCAAAGCATGGATGTAACAGTCAAACGCGGGGATGTATTTTTCGCCGATTTATCGCCGGTTGTCGGGTCGGAACAAGGCGGCAACCGGCCCGTACTTATTATTCAAAATAACGTTGGCAATCACTATAGTCCCACCGTCATTGTGGCTGCCATTACCTCCAAAATCCAAAAACCCAAAATGCCCACTCATGTCGGTTTGCGCGCCAAGCAAGACGGGGTTGAGCGTAATTCAGTCATTTTGCTTGAACAGATTCGTACAATTGATAAGCAACGGTTACAGGCACGCGTTACCGCTCTTTCAAGTGCCAAAATGGCAGCGGTGGATCGAGCACTGGCGATATCGGTCGGACTCGTCAGCTTGCCTAAGCCGAAAACATATAATAAAAACTAAGCAAACGCCTCGATGAAAAAGAGGCGCTTTTTTGATGAGCGTGAGCCAGCCCGGCTTCTGGGCTGGCGAACGCGTTATGGGCGTAAACCAGAACATAAGTGGCCTCAGGCACAATGGCCGGTCTTTGGCCATTGCGCCTGAGATCCTTACACGCAGATCCCTGCGCCGGCGAACGCGTTATGGGCGTAAACCAGAACATAAGTGGCCTTGGGCGTGATGGCCGGTCTTTGGCCATTGCGCCCAAGGTCCCTACACGCAGGCTTCTGGGCTGGCGAACGCGCTATGGGCGTAAACCAGAACATAAGCGGTCTCAGACGTATGGCCGGTCTTTGGCCATTGCGCCCAAGGTCCTTACACGCAGATCCTTGCGCCGGGGAGCGTGTTATGGAGAATAAGTAATACATAACCAAGCTTAAGTAAGGGAGCGGTAAACGGTATGAAGCAAACAAAAATGGGTATTCGCGGTTGGGTTTTAAATGCTTTGGTGGCGGCTATTTATATTGTTTTATCGTTAGGACCGGCCAGCCTTAATCTTGCCAGCGGGGCGATTCAGTTTCGACTCTCGGAAAGCTTGAATCATTTAGTGGTCTTTGATCGGCGCTACTTGATCGGCGTGGTTTCTGGCGTCGTCATTTTTAACGCGATTTTTTCGCCATTAGGTTGGTTGGATGTTGTCTTTGGTGGCGGTCAGAGCCTTATAGGGTTATTGTTGGTAGCTTGGTTGGCGCCTAAGCTAAAGCAATTATGGCAACGTTTTGCGTTGAATATTGCGGTCATGACACTGACAATGGCGTTGATTGCAGTTGAAATTATTTGGACCGGTCACTTGAAGTTTGCCACCATGTTTCTGCCAACATATGGATCTCTGATGCTGTCTGAGTTCATTGTCATGACCCTTTCTGCTCCAGTTATGCTGGCACTTGACCGGATTGTTCATTTTCGGACGACCATGGCGCAAAAATAGGGATGGTGCCTAAGTTCTTTCGTGATACAGGGTTTATTTGGAATCTGTGAAGACTTATTTGAAGTTATAAGCGTGTCATGGTACAGCGGATAAACGGTTCTAAAGCAGCAAATTGCCTGCTTGGAGCCGTTTTTTTGTGGTTATGACGGCAATTTAATTTGTGCATGACAAAACAAATATGCGCAATCATCACGCGTGTTCGGTCAAAAAAATCTTGTCAATGAGACATGATTAGAATAATATGAGAACAATAACGCTGATAAGGACCGGACGTTAATGAATAAGGCGGAGATTCTATGAAAAGATTAAAAGATGATACCAATCTAATGTATTTGCCTGAATATGAGCATGCGGCTTGTGGCATGGGTTTTATTGCCCAAGTTGATGGTCATGCCAGTCATGAAATCGTGGAAAAGGCATTGACCATGTTGCAGCGGATGAATCATCGTGGGGGTACTGGCGCGGAACCTGATACCGGTGACGGTGCCGGAATCTTGATGGCGATGCCGGATGCGTTTTTTCGCGATGAAATGACGCAAGCAGGATTGACACTGCCGGCTAAGGGTGACTATGCGGTTGCCCAGTTGTTCTTACCCCATGATGAAGCCAAAAAGGCCGCCATGCTGCAGGCTGTGGTTGATCAAATTGATGACGCGGGCTTTCCGATACTTTGGACCCGTAACGTGCCGTTTATTTATGAAAATTGCGGTCCGGCTGCGCAACAAGCAATGCCGGGTTTTGTTCAGATTGTGGTGCAACGTCCAGCTGACACAAAGGCCGGGCGTGAATTTGAGGATCATTTATATGCGTTACGCCGCCAGTTGGAAAAGACCTTTGATCGGCAATCAATGTACATTTGTTCTTTTTCCAGTCGTACGCTAGTCTATAAAGGCATGTTGCATGCGTATCAAGTCAGTCTTTTTTATCCGGATTTGCATCGACCACAAATGCAAAGTGCTATCTGCTTGATTCATTCTCGTTTTTCGACCAATACGTTTCCCAGCTGGGATCGGGCACAACCGTTTCGTTTTCTGGCGCATAACGGCGAAATTAATACGCTTAAGGGCGCCGAAAATTGGATGACAAGCCACGGTATCGAAATTTATGACGAAACCGATTCCGACTCTGCTAAGCTGGAAAACTGTATGGAATACTTATATCGACACGGCCGTTCAATTCCGCAATCGTTGCTGATGATGGTACCGGAAGCCTGGGGTGCCGGTACCGAAATGTCGGATGAACAGCGCGCGTTTGACGAATATAATGCGACGTTTATGGCACCGTGGGATGGTCCCGCTGCTTTATGTTTCACTGATGGTATTCAAGTCGGCGCATTTCTTGACCGTAACGGATTGCGTCCATCGCGGTATACCTTGACCAACCAACGCCAACTGGTCGTCGCATCAGAATCCGGGGTCGTGGATATTGATCCTGGCGATATTGTTGAAAAGGGGATTCTGGCACCTGCAGAAATGCTGCTGCTTGATACAAGTACAGGGCGGATTTTCAAAACCGATGAGCTAAAACGGCATTGTGCAGAAGGCTATCCATACCAACAATGGCTCAATGCTAATCGGCTCACACTTGATCAATTGCCAGAGGTTCAGCCTAAAGAAGACATTGCACCTGATCAGCTCAAAAAACTATGGTTGCGGCACGGGTATACGCATGAAGTCATTCAGACAGCGTTGATCCCGATGGCTGAAAACGGCGGCGAACCTGTCTTGGCAATGGGGTTTGATTCGCCATTAGCAGTTTTAAGTAACCACCCGCAATCACTCTTCACCTACTTCAAACAATCTTTTGCGCAGGTGACCAACCCACCGATTGATCCATTACGGGAAAAAGTGGTCATTGGAACGTTTGGTTTTCTTGGCCGCGATGGCGATTGCACGCGCGATACTGCGGACAATTGTCACAAACTCAAAATTGACAGCCCTATTCTGGATGACCGGGCATACGCTAAAGTGCTTAGTTTGGACTTGCCGCTTTTGAAGGTCGCTAAGTTATCTTTGGCCTACGACTTGACGGACCGACCTGATCGCCTGGCACATGTGCTCAAAGAATTGTTTACCCAAGCAGAAAATGCGATTGATAACGGGGCGACGATTCTAATCTTGACTGACCGGCCAGTTGCCGATAACCAGCTGACGATTCCGGTTCTTTTAGCCGTGTCGGGATTGCACAATTATCTGGTACGTCAAGGCAAAGGGACAGCGGCATCGCTAGTGGTGGATACGGCCGAAGCTTGCGAAATTCATCATTTTGCCTGCTTGGTCGGGTATGGTGCGGCGGCCATTCATCCTTATGGCGCATTTGCCACCTTGCGTGAGCGCGGCTATGACCAGCAACTGCCGTCATTTTGTGCTGCTGCCACCAAAGGCATTATTAAGATTATGAGTCGGATGGGGATTTCGACGACTGCCGGCTATCAAGGAGCCCAGCTGTTTGAAGCGGTTGGACTGGCGGATGATGTCGTTGCCCAATACTTTACGGGCACCCCAAGCCGAATCGGCGGGATTAACCTGAATCAGTTGGAAAATGAGTACTATCAGAAGTATCAACTGGCTTTCAGTCATCATGCCATTGATGATTTACCTTCAGGCGGCAGCTTCCAATTCAAGGCAGATGGAGAAGCGCATCTTTATAACCCTAAGAGCATTTACCAGTTCCAAAAAGCGGTCAGAAGCGGTGATTATCAGGCCTATCAGCAGTATGCAGCGGAAGTAGAACAGGAAGCCAAAACAACCCCGGTCACCTTGCGTTCGATGTGGACGATCGTACCAAGCGGCCAACAAGCGGTTCCTTTGAGTGAGGTCGAACCGGTCAGTGCCATTGTGAAACGCTTCAAGGCCGGGGCGATGAGTTTTGGCGCCCTTTCAGAAGAAGCGCATGAAACCATTGCGATTGCGATGAACCGGCTGGGCGCCCGTAGCAACTCGGGTGAAGGCGGTGAAAATCGCAATCGGTTCCATGTCGGGGCAGATGGCGTTAACCGCAACAGTAAGATCAAACAGGTTTCCACGGCACGATTTGGCGTCAATACCGAGTATCTGATGAGTGCCGAAGAAATTCAGATTAAAATGGCGCAAGGGGCTAAACCCGGTGAAGGCGGGCAACTACCTGCTGGCAAGGCATATCCGTGGGTGGCGAGCATTCGGGGTTCGATTGCCGGCGTCCAGCTGATTTCACCACCGCCGCATCATGATATTTACTCGATTGAAGATTTGGCCCAGTTGATTTACGATCTCAAACAAGTCAATCCTTATGCCAAGATCAACGTTAAGCTTGTGTCCTCGACCGGAGTTGGCACGATTGCCGCCGGAGTGGTGAAAGCCGGCGCGGATACGGTCGTCATCTCAGGTTATGACGGCGGGACCGGCGCTGCTCCCCGAAACTCCACGCGTGACTGTGGCTTGCCGTGGGAAATGGGATTGGCAGACGCCCACCAGACGCTGGCATTAAATCGATTGCGGCAGCGAACGACTTTGGAAGTTGACGGTAAACTCTTAACCGGGCGCGACATTGCGGTTGCGATCATGTTAGGCGCCGAAGAGTTCAGTTTTGGCACCCTGACCATGGTAGCGCTGGGATGCGTGATGATGCGAAAATGCAATCTCAACACCTGTCCGGTCGGCATCGCCACCCAGAATCCGGAATTGCGCAAACTCTACGCCGGACGTCCGGAAAACGTCATGCATATGATGCAATTTTTAGCCGAAGATCTGCGCGAACAAATGGCGGCTTTGGGTTATCGCACCGTAGATCAAATGGTTGGACACGGAGAACACCTAAAACCTCGCTATGTGCCATATGGCAAGGCAAAGACATTGAATTATGACCGAATGTTAGGCAAGACGATTCCGATTGCGCGTAAAAAAGCCAATCCATTTAAGCCAAAATACGACTGGCCGGATTTGGATCGGTTTGCTGAAACCAGTCTTAAACAGCAAAATGCCACCTTGATTGATTTACCGATTAATAATGTGGATCGGGCGGTTGGAACGCGCCTGGGCGGATGGATTGCCGCGCATTTTGGCAATAATGGGTTGAAACCGGGGCAGCTGCAGTTTAACTATCACGGTACGGCAGGCCAGAGTTTTGGGGCGTTTATTACGCAAGGATTAGCCATCAAACTGGTCGGGGAAGCTAATGACTATGTGGGTAAAGGACTTTCTGGCGGCCGGTTGATTGTGGCGGCACCAGAACAGGCGCGTGAACTTTATACGCATTCACCGATTGTCGGCAATGTTGCATGCTTTGGGGCAACGGGCGGTGAGGCTTACTTCAACGGGCGGGCCGGTGAACGTTTCTGTGTCCGTAATTCCGGGGCACAAGTGGTCGTTGAAGGCGTCGGCAATAACGGCTGCGAATATATGACCGGTGGGGTTGCCGTCATTTTAGGGCGCACAGGGCGCAATTTTGCGGCCGGGATGACCGGTGGCGTTGCGTATGTTTACGACTGGGCACATGACTTTGCCAAAAATTGCAGTCAGGAGCTCGTGGACTTGTACCGGCTAGATGAAGCAGGCGATGATAGTGTGCTGCTGGATTTATTGAAAAAGCATGTGCAATATACACAATCCGAGACGGCCGAAATGATTTTGACACACTGGGAAACCGAGAAAACAAAGTTCGTGAAAGTTTATCCGCGTGATTATCATAAGATGCGCGATCTCATTCAAAAGTTTACCAAGCCCGAGTTGTCTGAAGAACAGGTCATTGAGCAGGCTTTTGACACGGCGATGGGCAATGGACACTAGCCGATGATTTTGATAAAAGCACGACTAAAGAAGTACCTACGAATGATATGAGGAGGGCAACGTGATGGCAGATCCCAAAGGCTTTTTGAAGTATCAGCGCAAAGATAATCCCATGCGTCCAATTATGCAGCGGGTCAAGGATTTTGATGCGTTGGAACTGGACGTCAGCATGGAGGAACGACGTAAACAGGCAGCGCGGTGTATGAATTGTGGCATTCCATTTTGTCATCATGGTGTCTTTTATGGTGGCGGTCGCGCGGTCAGCGGGTGTCCCAATGACAATCTGATTCCCGAATGGAACGATCTGGTTTACCGTGCGGAAGACAAGCGGGCGTTTGAACGGTTGAGTCGCTCCAACATGTTACCGGATATGACAGGACGCGTTTGTCCGGCACCCTGTGAAGTTTCCTGCGTTCAAGCACTTAACGGTCCCGGCGTTACCATTCGTAACAATGAAAAGTACATCATCGAGCAGGCGTTCAAAAATGGCTGGGTTATTGCATCCGGAAAGCCGCTGCAACGTACCGGGAAAAAAGTGGCGGTCATCGGTAGTGGGCCGGCTGGCATTTCCGCAGCATGGCGGCTTAATCAGTTAGGCCATTCCGTGACAATATTTGAGCGGGATGATCGCTTCGGTGGCTTTTTGATGTACGGCATTCCCAACATGAAGCTGCCAAAGACTGTTGTACAGCGGCGTATCGAAACGCTGAAGCAAGTCGGGATTGAATTAGTTGCCAATACGGAAGTCGGTAAAGATATTTCCGCGGATGAACTCAAGCGGCAATTCGACCGGGTTATTGTTTGCACAGGTGCTCGCCAGGCTCGTGAGTTACAAGTTCCGGGGCGCGAGTTAGGCGGTATTGTTCAGGCAGTTGATTTTCTCAAGACAGCAACTCAGACGGTCCTCAAAGATGGCACCCAAGCGAATACCCAATTGAAAGGTAAACGCGTCTTGGTTCTCGGTGGCGGGGACACGGGCAATGATTGTATTGCAACCGCGATTCGCCAAGGTTGTGCCGGCGTGACGCAACTTGAAATCACCCCAGCGTTACCACCCAAGCGTCCTGCTGGCAATCAGTGGCCAGAGTGGCCCATGACGTTAAAAACCGGTTATGGCCAGAAGGAGGCAAAAGCGCTTTTTGGCGGTGATGTGACCACCTATGCCGCTACGGTGACTGCTTTCTTTGGCGAGCATGGTCAAGTGAGTGAAGCCGAGATTAGCCAAGTCGATCATTTTAAACCGATTGCGGGAACGGAGAAGAAAGTCAAAGTTGATCTGGTGGTGCTGGCCATGGGCTTTACCGGTCCGGAAGCTGATGTTTTTGATGCATTTGGGATCACTGCCAAGAATGCTAACTTCACAACCAATGATACCCAGATCTATGTTGCTGGCGATTGTCGCCGCGGCCCCAGCTTGGTTATTTGGGGGATTCACGAAGGCCGCATGTGTGCGGAAAAAGTCGATGCGTCCTTGCAAACATTGGCAAGTGAAGCGTTATAGGTTGGCGGTTTAGCCTTTGAAAAAAGTCCCCTGTGGCAACGAATAAGTTGCTACAGAGGACTTTTTTGATAGGCATCTGTTAATGAATTGAAACCGGCGTTCCTGTTGGGATATGTTCATAAATCCATTTGGCATCAGAAATACTCAGCCGCACGCACCCGTGTGATCCCGGCTTTTTACCCAACTTTGCTGCTTCGGATTGAATGTAGTTGCCGTTGATATCTGTCGGTACGGAATGAAAAAGATAGGTACCGTGTAAGTAAAAACTGGTGTAATAATGTGCACCCATTTGCTCGTTAGGATTAAAGAATTCATAACCGCGCTCATCCTGAATGGTAAAGTCACCATGCGGGGTCGCGTCGTCAATGCCCGTGGATGCATACATTGTATAAAGCGTTTTGCTGCCATCTTTAATAAATACCCGCTGCTTTTTCAAGTTTACATGCAAAGAGAGGTTGGGATGCTTGGAGACGTCAGGATAAGGCCGACTTTCGGAAGGTGCTTTCCAGTCAATCTTCTTAGGCGTAACCCGAGTAATTTCAGCAGCGGTGTAACTCGGCGTGTGGTTAGTCTTGGCGAGTTTTGTGACCGATGCATAGCTTGACGCTGTCGAAGCTGACTCTTTAGCATGTTGTCCGGTAAAGACTGCGATCAAACACACCGTTATGAAGACAGCAATGAAAAGCAGGCGATTCCGGTACTTTGGTTTCAGATGATGTGAATGAAGGTAATGCATCATCGCGGCAAGATGATGCATCAGTTCGGTTATTCGTTTCACATGTAGCATCCTTTCTATTCGCACTTGATGCATTTGCAGCAATAAAAATAAAACAACTTCACTGTTCACTGTATTATAAAGGATCGCCAAAGTCCAAACCAGTGCACGATTCCAGCACCTTTGCTCGTATCATCATGGCATTTTTCAACCATCACAAAAGCCCGACAGTCAATGCTGCCGAGCTTTTTGTAAGCGTGAGTCGGCTAGTCGGAAACGAACGGCTAAGTGGCCTTAATGGTTGTGTCCGAGGTTCTTACACGCTTGTCTTGTACTGATGGCGCACGTGATTGGGCAGATTAAAGCTCTTCGTCTACTCGAAGCGGCTGACCGGATTGGAGATCATCAATTTCGACAACCCGGAAGCTCTTCTTCTCTAGCCGAGATACAATTTCATTTAATGTATTTTCATCTGTACCGGCCGGCAAGGTGAAAAGTGTCCGCCGCACAAACTCGTCACGCTTAGCATCCAACGTGATACAACCGGAAATCGAAACGTAGCGAGCAAGGATTTTACTCATTTTTGCCAGGTCTCCGCGTTCACCGGTTGACATCACCGTCAAAACGTAAGAACCGACATCGACATTCCATGCTTCTGACAGCATCCCAAGCAGTTTAGCGTGGGTCAAAATACCATAGAAGTTGGCATTTTCATCTAAAACAGCAATGTACGGCAAATCCTTGATGTTAAAGAAGACCTTAAAGAATGGTGCATTGACCGGAATGGTTTTGGTTGCATTCTTCAGCAGATAAGTAACCGGCAAACTCATATCGCCGCCTTGAGATTTATGGCGATAGATATGCATCTTGTAAATATTGCCGCGGAAGATCGTGCCGCTCTCATCTAGGATCGGCACACACCGAAAGCCGGAGTCTTCAAGGATCTTCAGCGCTTCTTCAAGGGTAACCGTTTCCTTGACAGTGGTCAGGAATTCCTTTTTTAATACTAACGACTTAATTAACATGCGCTTTCCTCCATCAAACAACTATCACTTTATTAAAATGTTCTAATCTTGCTTTATGATACCATAGTTCGCTGGCGGTGTAACGTTTTTCTGGGGTGTTCATGCGGAAGAAGACTGTCAGCGACCTGATAGCTATGTTTGATGAGTGCCGGGCAATAACTCTGACTTTCAAAAGAGCAGGGGTCGTTTCTGGCATGTCACCAGATAATGATCGCGTTGGGTTTTCGATGCATGACTGATGTTGCCGAAGTTATACCACTTGGCTTTCTGAATGCCCAATTGTTTCAGCGTTTTATTGATGAAGATTTTCTGAATGCTGTTTCCAGATGTGGTAAGGAACCAAAATGTTGGTGATGTAGAAGTGGTGAAAACATAGGCTCGTTTTAAATTAGTCAAGCAGCCGCGGACGCCAGTTTTGGTGACAGTATGCGTTAAACCGTCGCCTTCCTTCATCACTTTATCAATGAAACCTTTGAGCATGCCAGGGACGCTGTTCCACCAAATTGGCGTGACGAAAATGATCCCTTGAGCTGTTTTTAATTGATCAAGATAATGTTTAACAAGCGGATCATGTGTTTGCCCTTGATGGAACAAGCGCAACTCTTCAATATCGTAAAAAGGTTGAAAGTGATCGCCGTATAGGTCGATGAGTTGATAATGAAGACCATGATCGGTGAGGTTTTTTTCTAAGTGCGTTAACACAGCATGATTAAAGCTGTGGGTGTAAGGGTGACAATACACGATCAAAATTAATTTAGTGGCCATATTCCTTGTGACGCCTCCTGGATGATGACATGCGATCTGCTTTTTTGCTGATTGCCAGCGAGACTAGTTGATGGATGACACGACATCATCAACAAGATCGCTAAACTTTTCGTGTTTACGATCCAACTCAAGTTTGACAATGACTAAACTATTGATGACAAGGGTGACTACTAACATGACAACCAAGTCGTGGGTCATTTGACCGCCTATTGAAATTGCTTCGCGCATGGCGTGGATGCCATAGGTCATGGGCAAGAATGGGCTAGAGATACGGGTGAAAACATTGGCTGTTTCCAACGGATAGACGCCGGTCGAAGCACCTAGTTGAAGAATCAATAAAATGGTGACCAGGTATTTGCCGAAAGCACCAAGAATGGTATTTAGGCCAAAAACACAGGTTATGAAGGTGATAGCCGTGACCAACATTGCTAAACAAGTGTTGCCAATGGATAACGGTTTTAGTCCTAGGCTCATGACAACGATGGCCTGACAGCCTACTTGAATCCCAATTAGAACTAACAGCAGACTATATTTGCTCCACCACCATGCAATTGCTTTGGTTGGTTTTGTTTTTGGTGAGTACATGTCGTACATAAAACTAAGCGAGATGCAGCCGACATAAAGGCCGATTGCAATCGCGAATGGTGCCATGCCGACGCCGTTAGTAGGTGTATGGGAAATGTCAACACGGGTTAAATTGACAGGGGCGGATAATAAGCGAATATTCTTGGAGGCGACGGCTAGTTTGGGCTGCGTTTTAAGTGATTGGGTCAAGGTACTTTGAACCTTTGCCGTACCAGCTGTTAGCGAGGTTGCAGCGTTAGATAATGCAATGTTCGATGAGGTTAGCTGCGTTGCCAACGGTTGGGCTGTACTCGGAAGGTTGTTACTGAGTGCGGTGATCGCCGTTTTCTGTTGCGACAGACCAGTGGATAAGGCTTGACTGCCGGCATTAAGTGCATCAATGGCAGTTAGTAATTTTGCGTTGCCTTGGGTTCCAGAAACGACCCCTGCTGTTAGATTTTTAAAGTAAATAGCGGAAATCTGTTGGTTGAGCTTGGCTTGAATAGCAGTGGCCGTGCCCTTTGCTATTTGTGAGGCAAAGAAATCTGTTCCTGGATTCACTTTGTACGTGATATTCATGGCCGTGGGATGTTGCGTTAAAAGTGATCGGGAGTCTTTTGAAAAATGATTTGGAATTTCAATGACAAGATAATAGTCGCCATTTTTCAAACCGCGGTCAGCTTCTTGTTTTGAAGTGACGTGATAATGCATTGAATCTGACTTGAGCACCCCTTTGACAAGATCTTTTCCGGCGTTAACCGCTTGACCGTTGTCGGTTATACCAGTGTCGTTATTAACAATTGCGGCAGGTAAATCCTTCGTGTGCTCGTAGGTGTTCCACATTGAAGAGAGATAGACACCTGAATAGATTGCCGGAATAAGAGTAATGAAGAAAAGAACAACGATCACCATTGGTCGTTTTAAGACAGATAACCATTCTGATTTAATCATGTTGCGCCTCCATATTTTTTGCGTTTATATTAACGGGATTAATATAAAAGGATATTAACGCGCCCTCATTTATATGTCAAGAATTAATATTGTTTCCGTTAATATTAACGTGGTAAGATATAGACAACATCATTGGAGGTTTTAGCATGAATAATGAGCAGATTATCCTTGGCTTGCTATATAAACATTCGAGAACAGGGTACGAATTGAACGAAGTCTTTAAAAATATTTTCAGTCATTTTTATGACGCTTCTTTTGGTATGATTTATCCAACCTTGCGACGTCTAGAGAAGAATGGCCTTGTTTCCAAAAAAATGGTCGTCCAAAGTGGGCGACCAAATAAAAATCAATATGCCATTACTGAAGAAGGTAAAAAGGTTTTTGAAGACTCGCTTGATGCGTCAGTTGTTCCGGATACTCGTCATTCAGATTTCTTGATGCGACTCTACTTTGGTGAATACGAATCGGATACAGCCTTACAAGCGATGATTCAACAGCAAATTGGGTGGTTAGGAATGCAAATTGACAAATTACAGTTGCGGCTAAAAGAATGGCCAAACATGACTAAAACCCAGCATCTTTCTTTTTCGGTTGGCATTGCCGAGTATGAGGCGCAGATCAAGACGTTAAAAGCATATTTACAGACAGACGAGCAAAAGGGAAACGACTCAGAGCACCGCTAGTCTTCGAGGTGACAGCTGTAATTCTGATTGGATAAACATGTACGTCCAATCATGGCCAAAAAAAGACTTGATTCCGTAGTAGTTTGGAATCAAGCCATTTCTTGTACCTTCATTTTATCAGGTAGGTCTTAATACACGATCACAGGCGTGCCTTCGTCAACTGCGGCATACAACTTTGCCATGAAGTCTGGCGGGTTGTTGACACAGCCATGCGATCCGTGTTCCTTGTACCAGTCGCCGCCGTACTTAGGCTGCCACGGACTATCGTGGAGGCCGACCCCGGTGTAATCAATTGGCATCCAGTACGAAACAGGACTGGCGTAGTCGCTGCCATCGTCGTTTTTTCCACGTAGCGTTGCGTTACGCTGTTTGGACCAGACATAGAAGACGCCGGATGGGGTGTCTTGACCTGGCTTACCGGTGACAATGTCGGAGTCCATGACGACTTTACCATCTTTAATATACCATTCATGTTGTTTTTCTTTGGATACTTCAACGTACGTGTTGCCAATGTCGCCGTCTGTTGAGTAACCGGAACCGTTGTGGACAATTTCTTTATTGAGATCCTGTCCGGCTTTGACACTGGCAACAATCATGGCGGTTGTGGCGCTAACATTAATGCTCCAGCCATAGGTGCCAGCAGGAACACTCACTGTTCCTTGTTGTTGCGAGTTGAATTGACGCGTTTTTTTGATGGTGCTGTACTGTTGCGATAAGGCAGAAACGTAATTGGTAACGGCCTGACTTGAAACCGTTGCCTTGCCATTATCGTTTATGATCCAACTCATCACGGTTGCTTGCGGAACGGTCACCGTTTTGGTCTGAATCTGCAATGAAACATTAGTCCCTGCCAGCTTGTTCATGTCGCGTTCGGTTGTTTGCAAGCTGCTACTAGACGCGGTAACAGTCGGCTTCTTGTACGCAGCGGCCAGATTAACGGTTTGCTGATGATTATCAAGGACATTCGTTACCGTTGTTGCAAGCTTATCCGCATCGATTTGGGTACCGTTGACTTCTTTTTGAATCTTATATTTAGTGCCATCCGCGACTAGTTTTGCATTTTCCGGCCCCTGACGCCCTTGATTAAGCTTGTCAGCAGTCGTCTGAGCAAACTTGGTTAAAGCCGTCTTATTAATTGACGGGTCTTCCTCGGCATGGGCTTTTTGGCCCGCAAAAATGGAAGTTGTCCATTGCCAAGGATTTTGCTTATTCAGCACTTGAGTAAGTCCTTGCTTGAAGTCTTGACTGATACCCAAAGCACTGCCTTTGACTTTCAAGACTTTTTTATCATCTTCAACAAAGGTATATTGGCGTTCACTAAATTGTTGGATGAGTTTCTTATTTGCCGCGCTAACGGTTTGATCGGAAACATCAACGCCCAGAACTTCTGTATTGGGCAAAAAATGATCGCGGTAGTGCATACTTCGGAAGATATAGAATCCGCCTAGAAGAATGACTACGGCGCCGAGCGCGAGGAGCCACCATTTTTTCTTATTCACTGATTGCTGCCTCCTGCTTCTTGTTTGTTCCTGTTTCGTAACAAGCACTTCCTCAAAAATGACGTTATTTTTACTTATTATAAGATACCAACGCCGGAAATAAAAGCAACGCCCCTCGAACGGTGGTGAAGGAACTGCGGTATCATACCACTTACGGTTAATGAACGGTAAACTTAAAAAAACATTATGAAACGAAGCGCAAGCCAATGACTTTGAAAAGCACGGACTGGTGATGATATGGGAATTGAGTCGGCCATCTTCGGTATTGGTTGACGCCACCTGCATCGGTTGTGGTGGCGTAAACGAAATCAACCCCAGAGACGTTTTTCGTCTCTGGGGTTGATCTACTTTGATACTCACTGATTAAATCACGGTTGATGCCGGTTTAAAATCAGTTATGGTGAAGATTACTGACGTGTTTCGATGTCGTTCTTAGCAAACGCATCGGTCAGAACTTTCTTCAATTGTGAAGCCGACTTCTGCATGGATTCTTCTTCGTGGTCGGTCAATGGGATTTCCAGAATGTTCTGAATACCATTGCGGTTGATCACAGCAGGTGTACCAATGTAGATGTCGTTCAAGCCATATTGGCCGTCCATGTAAACGGACAATGGGAGTACCGCATTTTCATCGTTAAGAATTGCTTTGGAAATCCGTGCCAAAGCAGTTGCGATACCGTAGAAGGTTGCACCCTTGAGTTTGATGATTTCGTAAGCAGCGTCACGAACGTCTTCAAACATCTTAACAAGTTTGTCTTCTTTGATTTCTGGATGTGCTTTAACCCATTCAGCGATGGTAACGCCACCAATGTTAGCGTGGGACCATACAGGGAATTCTGTGTCGCCGTGTTCACCCATGATATATGCGTGGACGGAACGAGCATCAACGTTAACCATTTCAGCAATGGATTGACGGAAACGAGCGGTGTCCAGAGAAGTACCTGAACCAACAACCCGGCTCTTCGGGAATCCGGAAAGCTTCCAAGTAGCATAAGTCAAGATATCAACTGGGTTAGCAGCAACCAAGAAGATACCGTTAAAGCCAGAATCCACGATCGGATCAACAATGGACTTCAAAATCTTCAAGTTCTTGTTAACCAGATCCAAGCGAGTTTCGCCAGGCTTTTGAGGAGCACCAGCAGTGATAACAACCAGATCAGCATCCTTGGCATCGCTGTATTCAGCAGAATAAATCTTCTTAGGACTGGTGAATGGGAGCGCGTTGCTTAAATCAATTGCGTCACCTTTCGTCTTGTCCTTGAAAATGTCAACAATCCCGATTTCTTGAGCGATACCTTGCAAAACCATTGCATAGGCATAGCTTGAACCAACGGCGCCATCACCAACGAGAATAACTTTTTGGTGATCCTTATCCGTAATACTTGCCACGGTGATATCATCCTTTCTTATGTGCATGCAAACTGCATTTCATTGTGAGTATAACACATTATCAAATCACTGAAACAAAATTGACTGACTTTTTCATGATTTTGTCATTGTTAAAAAGCGGGGCTGAGCCTTACAATGCCAAGGCTTGTGAATCCTACGACAAGCTGGCTTTCAGGAACGTAAACGCTTGCAACATCTATTTTCACGAATTAACAAAACTTAACAGTTCGCAGAAAGTGAGACATACAGTCAGTCAGCCGGCATGTGTTATACTACTTACTAATAGAAAACAGTGCGCGGACATGCAGCATTTAACATTCGGCGAAGCAACACCAAACAGCTAACTTCCTTACTTGGGTTAGGCGTTTGGTGTTCTTCGCTTGGCTTGGTTAAGTGTCAGCATCACCGGTAAACCAAGCAGGATTGCATGAATTTAAGCTCGATACGATGAGGAGATAATATGAAAATGATTGTGGGTCTGGGAAATCCCGGACGTCAATATGCAGGCACGAAGCACAATATGGGATTCATGGTGGTTGATGGCTTGGCACAGCGAATGGGGCTCACCCTTAACAAGCTTGAATTCGATGCTGCTACAGCAACGACACGTGTTCATGATGAAAAAGTTTTCCTGGTTAAACCACAGACCTATATGAACGCGTCGGGACGCGCAGTGCGGCAGTTAATGATGTATTACCAGATTAGGTTAGACGAAATTCTAGTGGTACACGATGATATGGATCTGACATTGGGCAAGTTACGATTGCGCCAGCGAGGATCAGCCGGCGGTCACAACGGTATCAAGGACATTATCAGCGCTACGGGAAGTGACGAATTCTATCGGTTAAAGATCGGCATTCAGCACCCGCAGCGGCAGCGGGTTGTGGACTGGGTGTTGACCCCATTTGCCAAAACCGATCAACCAGTGATAGATGCTGCTATCACTAAAGCGGATGATGCATTGGAAGATTGGCTAAACGGCATGCCATTTGCCCAGTTGATGAATAAGTTTAATTAAAACTTGTCCCTCGCTGGCTGATGAAGCTTGGGGTAATGGGTAAACTTGAAGAATATGAAAGAAGCAGGTGGAGCGATGAATTTAATCGACATGGTGCAGGCAGATCCGGAACTGTCGGCATTATGGCCTAAGCTCGAGACAGGCCGCCATTTGGTGACAGGACTATCAGGTTCGGCCAAGACGGTCTTTTTTGGCGCACTCTTGCAGCAGCAAAAAAAGCAGCTGCTGATTGTCGAAAATAATCGGTTTCATGCAGACGAGTTGGCAGCCGATTTGAGTAGTTTATTAGGCGATGCGCTTGTTTATGATTTTCCGGTTGAAGATGTATTGGCGGCTGAAGTGGCGGTCAGTTCACCGGAAACCCGCAACGACCGGATCAACGCACTGACCTTTATTCAAAGCGGCCAACCGGGCATTATTGTTACCAGCCTGGCAGGATATAAGCGAATTTTACCCGCACCGGCTGCATGGGCGGCAAGTGAGTTGGTTGTTGATATGGATTCAGAGCTTGATCCGCAAACGGTCGCCAAGCAGCTTGTGGCGATGGGTTATCGGCGTGATTCATTAGTGAGTGCGCCCGGCCAATTTGCCATTCGCGGCGGGATTATCGATATTTATCCATTAAATCAGGATGATCCGATTCGCATTGAGTTGTTTGATACGGAAATCGACTCGATTCGCAGCTTCGACATTGCTACCCAGCGCAGTTTGAAAAAGCTTGATCAGATTGCCATTGCACCGGCTACTGACATGATCGCTTCCGATCAGGTGCTGACCGATGCCGGTGCGCGAATCGGTAAGCAGGCAACAGCTTACAAAGCGAAAGTCAAGGATGCAGCGGCAAAGCAAGCGATTACCGATGGCTTGTTGACGACCAGCCAGCAGTTACAAGCATTAGAACGGCCAGAAAACCTGGCATTGTATGCGCCGGAGCTGTATCCGGAACATCACCGCATTACTGATTATCTGGCCAGTGATGCGCTGGTAGCGTTTGATGATTACAGTCGCCTGTTGGATAGTGATACGAATTTGGTGCAGGATACGGCTGAATGGTATTCACAGCTGCAAGCGGAAGGCCGTTTGTTGCCTAAAACACCTAATCCTACGATCCAAGCGCTTAATCAGCGTGATCGGCATCCGCGGCTTTACCTGAGCCTTTTCCAAAAAGGAATGGGTCAGTTGCGGTTGGATAGCTTGACTAACGTGCCGAGTCGCAATGTTCAACAATTCTTTAGTCAGATGCCATTGCTCAAAACCGAAACGGATCGGTGGGTGAAACAAAAACAGACCGTGGTTTTCCTGGTTTCCGATAAGAATCGCTTGGAGAAATTAAGTGCCACCTTACATGACTTTGAGATTAGTAATGTGGTGACCGAACCTAATCAGCTGCTTTCAGGAAAAGTTCAGTTAACCGATGGCAGTCTGAAGAACGGCTTTGAATTGCCGGATTTGAAGCTGGTAGTGGTGACCGAACACGAGCTGTTCAATGCTCGGCAGCGGCGGCGGGCTCGCCATCAGACGTTGGCAAATACGGAACGCCTCCGCAGCTATAATGAATTAAAGCCTGGCGATTATGTTGTTCATGTCAACCACGGGATTGGGCAATATACCGGCATGGAGACGCTTGAAGTTGACGGTGTCCATCGCGATTACATCACCATCGTTTATCGCAACAATGACAAACTGTTTATTCCGGTTGACCAATTAAATCTGGTTCAGAAATATGTTTCTGCAGATGGCAAAACGCCTAACGTCAATAAGCTTGGCGGTACCGAGTGGCAAAAGACCAAACGCATAGTGGCGGCTCGAATCGAAGACATTGCCGACGAGCTGATTGACTTGTACGCAAAACGGGAAGCGGAAAAAGGTTATGCTTTCGGGCCGGATGATGATCTGCAGCAAAAATTTGAAGATGAGTTTCCTTATCCCGAGACGCCTGATCAACTGCGATCGGCAAAAGAAATTAAGCGGGATATGGAGAAACCCAAACCCATGGATCGCTTGCTTGTCGGGGATGTGGGCTTTGGCAAAACCGAAGTCGCGTTACGGGCAGCATTTAAAGCAGTTGACTATGGTAAGCAGGTCGCAATTTTAGTACCGACTACCATCTTGGCGCAGCAGCATTTTGACACCATGAAGGATCGATTTGCCGATTTTCCGGTTAAAATCGGCTTGTTATCGCGCTTCCAGACACCGCACCAAAATAAAATGACGATTAAAGGACTCAAAAACGGCACGATTGACATTGTTGTCGGCACCCATCGACTGCTTTCTAAAGATGTGGCATTTCGTGACCTCGGTTTGTTGGTGATTGATGAAGAGCAGCGTTTTGGGGTGAAGCACAAGGAACGGATTAAGCAATTGAAAAGCAATGTAGATGTGTTAACGCTGACGGCAACGCCTATTCCACGTACGCTAAACATGTCGATGCTAGGCGTTCGCGACTTAAGTGTCATTGAGACGCCACCGACAAATCGCTATCCGATTCAGACCTTTGTAATGGAACAAAACCCCGGGGTCATTCGGGAAGCCATCGAACGCGAAATGGAACGCGGTGGTCAGGTCTTTTACCTGCATAATCGGGTGGAGGATATGGAGCGAACCGTGAGTCAATTGGAAGAGCTAGTGCCTGACGCCAGCATCGGGTATGCCCACGGCCAGATGACGGAAACCCAGCTGGAAAATGTCATCTATGATTTTCTGCATGGCGCGTATGACGTATTAGTGACCACGACCATTATTGAAACCGGGGTCGATATGCCGAACGCCAATACGCTGATTATTGAAAATGCGGATCATTATGGGTTGTCCCAGTTGTATCAGTTGCGCGGACGCATTGGGCGGTCCAGCCGCGTTGCATACGCTTATTTCATGTATCAACCGATGAAGGTACTTAATGAAGTGGCCGAAAAACGGCTCCAGGCGATTAAGGATTTCACGGAATTAGGTAGCGGCTTTAAGATTGCGATGCGTGATTTGTCGATTCGCGGTGCGGGGAACTTGTTAGGCAAACAACAGCATGGATTTATTGATTCGGTTGGGTATGACTTGTACACGCAGATGTTACAAGAGGCGGTTAACAAACGCCGCGGACTTAAAACTGTTCAAAAAACCGATGCGGAAATCGACTTGGGTCTTGAAGCTTACCTGCCAACGGATTATGTTGCCGATTCGCGCCAGAAAATTGAATTGTACAAACGGATTCGTGAAGCAGACAGTGATGAAGCCGAAACCGAGATTAGTGAAGATTTGATTGATCGATTCGGCGATTATCCACAGCCGGTGACGAATCTTTTGGCAATCGCACATCTGAAACGTTTCGCTGATTTGGCTTGGGTGGATCACGTCCAGAAAAACGACCAGAAAATGACGGTGGTGTTAACCCCGCAAGCGACTGCTAAAGCACAAGGCGAACCGATCTTTAAGGCGTTGGCGGCTACGACTTTGAAAGCACAAGTAGCAATTGCCGATGGAAAGCTGACGGTAACGCTCGCTGTGCCAGCAACCATGAAAGAAGACGAGTGGCTAGGGCAACTAACTGCTTTCATGAAGGGATTGCTGGCGGTTGTGAATCCGCAGCCGGAAAAAAAGCCTGCCGCCTAATAAGATGAACTGCTGGATATCGATGTGCGCTGCGTTATTTTGGCACAGCGATACAGCGATGTTGATAGGAGATCACCATGCATAATCAACAAATGAAACATTTGATGCGCGGTGCGTGGATCTTGAGTCTTAGTTCCTTGATTGCAAAGATTCTAAGCGCCGTTTATCGCGTTCCTTTCCAGAATATGGTTGGCGACACTGGGTTTTACGCCTATCAGCAAATTTATCCGATTTATGGACTGGGCATGACGTTTGCGTTGTCAGGGTTTCCGGTTTATATCTCCAAGCTGGTTGCAGAAGCTGACAGTCTCGAAGCCAAACGAACCGTGGCCCATCAAAGTCGGGTCATTTTGACTTGGATTTCGTGGGCGTTATTTTTGGGACTCGAATTTTTTGGGCCCGCAATTGCGCAGGCAATGGCGGATCCGGAATTGTTGCCGTTAATCCAAATGGTGGCCTTTATGTTCTTAACCATGCCGCTACTGGCAACTGGCCGCGGTTATTTTCAAGGTACTTTTGATATGGTAAAAACCGCGACGAGTCAAGTGGTTGAACAGCTTGTCCGGGTGGCGGTGATTCTGCTAGCGGCTTGGTGGTTTCTGCAATATCACTGGAGTGTTTATCAAATGGGCGCTGTTGCCATGAGTGGGGCATTTTTTGGCGGGGCTGCCGCTGCTTTGACTTTATGGCGGCCTTATCGGCAAGTGTTTGGTCAGCAGCAGTATCAATTTCCCGGGCTTCACGCATACGGCCGCTTAATTAGTCGGTTTATCCGTGAAGGTGGGGCGATTACGCTTTATGCGGCTTTGTTGATCTTGCTACAGCTGATTGACAGCTTCACGGTGACGAAAGGTTTGACGGGTTCAGGGATTGCAATGGCAACTGCCAAGAGCTTAAAAGGGGTTTATGATCGCGGCCAGCCACTGGTTCAATTGGGCTTGGTGGTGGCAGCGTCTTTGTCTACAACGTTGCTACCCAGTCTGACTCAGGCGCGGCAATTACGGCAGCGCCGCCAGTTCATTCAACGCGGAGCCGAATTAGTCCATTTCAACTTAGCCTTTGCATTGGCGGCGGCTTCGGGACTGATTGTTTTGATGCCAGCGATTAATCTATTATTGTTTGGCGATACAGCTGGCACTTATGCCTTGCAGTTATATGCACTTGCCATTGCCGTTGTTGCCATGATCAACGCGTATAATGCGATTTTACAAAGCCTTGATCGGTATACAGGAATCAGTGTGGCTTTATTACTCGGCATCGTGGTGAAGGCGCTGAGCAATGAACCACTGGTGATGCGCTTTGGAACAGCAGGAGCAAGCGGAGCAACAATTTTGGCCTTGGGTGTGATCCTGTGCTTGATTTATTATGCAGTTCCTGAGACGATCAAAGGCAGAAGTGCACTGCGGTTGTTTGTACCCAAGCTTGTCGCCGTGACCGGGATTATGACGGTTATTGTGCATGTCACGGTAGGATGGATTCCGCTGAGCTCAAGAACTGTGGCAGTCGGTGTCACGTTACTTGGCGTTGTCATCGGCGTCATGGTCTTCTTGATCGCCGGAACATGGCTGCGATTGTTGACGTTACGCGAGATGCTAGATCTGCCAGGCGGAAAAAAGTATTTACGATTGTTACGACGAATAAAAGCGAGGTAAAAAGACATGCGATTGGATAAGTTCCTTAAAGTCTCACGAATCATTAAACGGCGCACCGTTGCCAAGGAAATTGCGGATAAGGGCCGGATCACGATCAACGGTAAAGTTGCCAAGTCGAGTACCGATGTTGGGGTTGGCGACACGCTGGTGATTAATTTCGGTAACAAAACATTGACCGTACGTGCGGATGACTTAGTTGAAACAACGAAAAAGAACGAAGCGGCCGATATGTACACGGTTTTGAAAGAAGATTATAAAGAAACATTTTAATGCCGATTTATTGAACAGCAGCCCCTCTGATTTGTTATACTTGATTTACTGAAGTAGTGATACACGGCTGGTGAAAACGAGGGTGCAGACAGATGGCGAAAAATAATATCAGTCAATTAAATAATGCATATACACGTGAACACAGGCAAAAGTCGACACGTGTGCCTAAGTCGCGGGCACACGCGGTACATATGAAACGAATTCGTAATTTGCTAATTGTGATGGTTGCTATTTTGGGCTTAGGCGGCGTCAGTTTAATGCGCACGCAAATGACACTGGGGGAAACAAATCAGGCGGTTGCCAAAGCCAAGTCTAATTTGAATAAATTAAAGGCGAACAAAGCCGCCCTTAAAGTTCAGGTTGACCAATTGCATAATGACGATTACACGGCCAAGCTGATTCGTGAAAAATACCTCTATTCGAAACCGGGAGAGATTATTTTTAATTTGCCGGATAAAGCAAACAAAGTGCCGGATTTAAACGTTACCCAATGACGCGATAAACGGGTTGCAATAAACGCAAGTGCCGGTCGTTTTCTATATTCGCGTCCCTGCAGTCATTTGGCTACTTTAGAGTTGTTGGTTTGAGATTCAGTGGTATTCTTGATGAGGTGGCAAGCATTGGCGGGGAGCACAGACGCTGAAATGTTTTCTTCATGGCGAATTGCCTTTGACGACTGCATTCAGTTGCTTTGGTTAGGCTAATACGTCGTGCTTGCGTGTCTTTTCACTCATGCTATACTTATAGATACATTTAATTAGGAGGACTTCTTTTTTTATGGCAGTTGAAATTGGTACGAAAGTGGCTGGTAAAGTCACCGGGATCACGAAATTCGGTGCATTCGTTGAGTTAGGCGATGGCAAGACCGGATTGGTGCATATTAGCGAAGTCTCTGACGCTTATGTCAAGGATATTCATGATGTGCTGCATGTTGGCGAACCGGTGACGGTTAAAGTCCTTTCGATCCAAGATGGTAAGATTGGCCTGTCTATCCGGAAAGCAGTTGACAAACCGCAACAACGTGAAAATGATCATCATCACGAAAACCGACACGCATCCGCGCCACATGCTGGCAATAACCGCTTCCAAGGCGGCGCACGCAATAGTGGCAATCGATTCGGCCACAAAGCCCAACCGGTAAAAGGCGATTTTGATGCAATGATGTCCGGCTATTTGAAAGAAAGCGAAGATCGTCTAAGTGTTCTTCGCCGCAATACCGAAGGCAAACGCGGCGGCCGAGGCGGTCGGCGTAGTTAAAAAAATCGGGTCTGGGACAAACGGTTATTTGTTCTGGGCCTATTTTGTTGCCAAGCCGATTTGATAGTGGTTATGCGATCAATATGCTTGGCCAAGTATGCTAAGCGGAGGAGCAGACACATGAGTCCAAAGCTTTTTGAACAGTTTGAGTTTACGCCGCATACCCGGGTGTTAGTGGCAGTTTCCGGAGGCGTGGATTCGATGGTCTTGTTGGACCTGGCAGTTCGAGCACCGAATCTGGATGTCGTTGTCGCAACGTTTGATCATCGTTTGCGGCCAGAAAGCCGACAGGAACAAGCATTTGTGGTGGCCGCAGCAGCGCGTTATCATGTTCCGGTTGTGACTGGAACATGGCAGCGATCGGCCGCCACTGCGGTAAATGAAGCTGCGGCGCGACAGGCACGCTACGACTTCTTGAATGCGAGTGCCGATTCTCAGGCAGCCACGGTGATCATGACAGCGCATCACGCGGATGATCAACTTGAAACGGTCCTGTTTCGGTTAGGACGCTCCGGTGATCCGGCCGCCCTTGTAGGGATTCACCCGGATCAACCGTGGCGTAAAAAGCGGTTGGTGCGTCCGCTGCTGAATTTTAGTAAAGATGACATTCGAGCTTATGCAAACAGGCACGGTCTGGATTTTTGCGACGATCCATCCAATGCCGATACGCGTTATGCCCGCAATCAGTTGCGCCATCAAGTGATTCCGGCATTTAAACAGCAAAATCCCGAGTTGTTGCGGCATGTCCAAAGATTTACGACGGAACAGTCGGGCTTGGTTGCACTGGCTCAAATGCAACTGAGTGAATGGCAGCAGCGGTTGCGGATTAATTCGGTGACAATTGATTGGCGCGCGGCAGCAAATCAGCCGCGCACGATCCAGCTGATGCTGCTGGTAACCTTGCTACGCCAATGGCAGCCGCGAGTTAACCACGGACTGCTCATGCCGATCCTGAAAAGCCTGAATGATACTCGCGAACGACGATTTGATCTTGGCGCTGGCGTGACGATTGCGGTTCAAGCGGCCAAAATTGTGAAGTTGGTGCCAAAACCAAAACTAGCGCCGGCAACATTTTCTCGTATTGGCCAAAAATGCCAAACTGCTCGCGGTACATTTCAGCTACAAACAAAAGTGGCTGGTGACCAAGGTATTCCGGTACGTGTGCGCTTGCCGATTACATTAAGGACCCGCCAGGCCGGTGATATTGTTTACCTGCCTAATGGCGTGAAGCAGAAGCTGCGGCGATTTTTTATCAATGCAAAGGTTCCGGCCCGAACACGCGATCAATTACTGGTATTAGCGCAAGGTCATCAGATTTTTTGGATTGAAGGTCAGCCTTTAGAACGATTGTCGCTCCCTGCTCAAACTGATATACTCCATGTTGTACTGGTGAAATTGCCAGATGTTGACAGAAGTGAGGATAAATGATGAATCCCGATATTTTAAAGGTTTTGTATTCTCAAGACGATATTCACGCCATCACGACAAGACTTGGCGCGGAACTTAAGCGTGATTACGCGGGGAAGAATCCGTTAGTGGTGTGCATTTTAAAAGGTGCCATCATGTTCATGACTGATCTTGTTCGCGAAATTGATGATTATATGGAACTCGATTTTATGGACGTGTCAAGTTATGGTGATGCGACTGAATCTAGCGGTGAGGTCAAGATTATTAAAGATCTTGATGCCAGCGTGAAGGATCGCGATGTCTTAATCGTTGAGGATATCGTTGATACAGGACGCACCTTGAAGTACTTAACCGATATTTTTAAAACCCGCAAAGCAAAATCAGTCCGCATTTGTGCGCTGATGGACAAACCTGAAGGACGGGTTGTTGATGTTCAGGCAGACTATGTGGGAACCACAGTGCCAAACGAATTTGTGGTTGGGTATGGCTTAGATTATGCCGAACGTTATCGTAACTTACCTTATATTGGGGTATTAAAGCCAGAAGTCTATGCGGCAAAATCTTAATCTAAGTGCCGTGTTTGTGGTAGTATGTAAGGAACTAATTGAATGTTGCCGGAGGTTCTAAATGAAGAAAAAACAAAACGGCCTGTTCAGTAGCACGCTGACGTATATCATCATTTTTGTGCTGCTGGTCACCGGTTTTGCGTATTATATGCGCGATAATGGGACAACATCGTCCCAAGAAATTGAAACAAGCACCTTTATGTCCGAATTAAAAAAGGACAATGTCAAAAGTTATTCGCTCCAGCCATCTGGTGGCGTTTATAAGGTCAGCGGTGAATACAAGAAGGCCGAAAAGTCTTCCGGTACGAACAACTCTCTGAGCTTTTTTGGCAATCAGTCAACCAAAGTTACCAAATTCTCGACTTATATTCCGACGAATGATGCAACTTTGAGTCAGATCCAAAAAATGACCAATGCCAACAATGTCAAGACCAATACGCAGGAGGAATCGCAGTCCGGTGTTTGGTTTAGCTTGTTGATTACAGTTGTACCGATTGTCATCATGATGATCTTCTTCTATATGATGATGAATCAGGCAGGCCAAGGCGGCGGCTCCGGTCGCGTGATGAGTTTTGGCAAGTCGCGGGCTAAACAAGCCGATAAAAATGCCAATAAAGTTCGCTTCTCTGATGTTGCCGGTGCAGAAGAAGAAAAGCAGGAACTGGTTGAAGTGGTTGAGTTCCTGAAAGATCCGCGTAAATTCTCGGCATTGGGTGCCCGTATTCCAGCCGGGGTTTTGCTTGAGGGTCCTCCTGGTACTGGTAAAACCTTACTAGCCAAGGCGGTTGCTGGTGAAGCCGGCGTACCGTTCTTCTCGATTTCCGGTTCTGACTTTGTCGAGATGTTCGTTGGTGTCGGGGCTTCGCGTGTTCGTGATCTTTTTGATCAGGCTAAAAAAGCAGCTCCTTCGATCATCTTCATTGATGAAATTGATGCGGTTGGTCGTCAGCGTGGCGCCGGTATGGGCGGCGGTCACGATGAACGTGAACAGACATTAAACCAGTTGCTGGTTGAAATGGATGGGTTCACGGGTAATGAAGGCGTGATTGTCATTGCTGCCACGAACCGTTCCGATGTTCTTGATCCGGCTTTGCTGCGTCCAGGTCGTTTTGACCGGAAGATTTTGGTTGGCCGACCAGATGTTAAAGGCCGTGAAGCCATTTTGAAGGTTCATGCAAAGAACAAACCGCTGGCACCAAATGTCGATTTGAAGGAAATTGCACGTCAGACTCCTGGTTTTGTCGGGGCTGACTTGGAAAATCTGCTGAATGAAGCGGCGTTGGTTGCAGCACGACGAAGTAAGAAGCAAATTGATGCAGCCGATGTGGATGAAGCCGAAGATCGTGTCATTGCCGGGCCAGCGAAGAAAGACCGCGTCATCAGTCCGAAAGAACGGACGATGGTTGCGTATCACGAGGCTGGTCACGCCATTGTCGGCTTAGTCTTAAGCGATTCGCGGACGGTACGCAAAGTCACCATCATTCCGCGTGGTCGTGCAGGCGGGTATGCGATTATGCTGCCAAAAGATGATCAGTTCCTGCTAACCAAGAAGGAATTGACAGAACAAATTGTTGGTTTGCTTGGTGGTCGCACAGCTGAAGAAATTATTTTCGGCGTTGAATCCACTGGCGCGTCCAACGACTTCGAGCAGGCAACACAAATTGCGCGCAGCATGGTCACACAGTATGGGATGTCTGATCGGCTTGGAACCGTTCAGCTTGAGACTGAAGGACAACCATTCTTGGGTGCTCAGTATGGGCAAACACCGCCATACTCAGAAACAACCGCAACGGCAATTGATGATGAAGTGCGGCGGATTATTGACGAAGCCCACAAACAGGCCTACGAAATTATCCAGGCCCATCGCGATCAGCATAAGTTAATTGCCGAAGCCCTGCTTAAGTACGAAACCTTGAATGAAAAAGAAATTCTCAGCTTGTTCAATGACGGCAAGATGCCAGAACGCGATCAAGACGAATTTCCAAGCGAAAAGGCCGCAACTTTTGAGCAATCCAAAGCAGCCTTGGAACACAAGGATAAAGAAAAGCAAGCAGACGAAGAAGCACATGCTAAGTCTGAGGGTCAGACGAATGCTGATCAAACAGACCAAGATGCGCATGATGACAATACGACGGACAGTGTGGAAAAGCCAGACGACACAACACCTGGCAGTAACCCGTCCGATGACGATCATCAGAATCCGCAAGCCTAAGTATAAAAACACTGCCAAATGTTGGTGGTGTTTTTTTGTTAAGCGCGAACCGGCGCGTTTAGGGATCGAAGTGTAAGTGGCCTCGAACACAATGGCCCGGGCTTGGCCATTGCGTTCGAGGCCCTTACACGCAGATCCCTGCGCCGGTGAGCGCGTTATGGGCATAAACCAGAACACAAGCGGCCTTAAACCTGATGGCCCGGACTTGGCCATTGCGTTTAAGGTCCTTACACGCAGACTTCTGCGCCGGTGAGCGCGTTATGGGCATAAGCCAGAACACAAGTGGTCTTAAACGTGATGATCGGACTTTGACCATCGCAACCAAAGCTTTGACATGTGGGTTTCTGCGCCGGCTTTTCAATAACGGCAATTTTTGGTAGAATAGCCACGTTTAACTTTCAGAAAAGAGGATCAATCCAACATGAGTGACTACATCGCGAGTGCATTGTCGCGCAACGCCCATTTTCGAATTTTCGCAGTTGACGCCACGCAAACGGTAAGCGAAGCACAACGACGCCATGACACCTGGAGTGCGGCTTCGGCTGCGCTGGGCAGAACTTTAATTGCCACAGCGTTATTAGCCGCATCGGGATTAAAAAACACGAATGACTTGCTGACTGTGCGTATCAAAGGGGATGGCCCGGTTGGCTCGATCGTCACAGATGGTACGCAACTCGGAACCGTTCGCGGGTATGTTCAGGAACCGCACGTGAATCTTCCCCTCAATCTCGTCGGTAAAATCGATGTGGCAAAAGCAGTCGGCAAACACGGCATGCTTGCGGTGACGAAAGATATCGGAATCGGCGAGCCGTTTACGGGACAGGTACCACTGGTTTCAGGTGAGCTAGCAGAAGATTTTACGTATTATTTAGCTAAGTCTGAGCAGATTCCCGCGGCAGTCGGACTCTCTGTATTTGTCAATGCGGATAACACGATTAAAGTTGCTGGCGGTTTCATGCTACAGGCGTTGCCCGGTGCGACCGATGCCGAATTGTCAGAACTGGAAGCAAACGTCAAAACACTACCGCTTGTATCAGAGTTATTGAAAAGTGGCTTGACTCCCGAGCAGATTATCCAACGCGTTGCAGGCAAAGAGCCCGTTCGCTTCCTGGATACCCAAGCAGTACGGTTTGCATGTAATTGTTCCAAGAAACATTTTGGCGATATTATGGCCACTTTGCCGCGGAAACAATTGCAGGAAATGATTGATGAAGACGGCGGTGCCGAGACGACCTGTAAGTTCTGCGGTAATCAATATCATTACAGTGTGGCCGATCTTGAAGCTTTGTTGGCCCGGCATGAATAGTTGCAGTGTTTGCTTATTTTAAGTAAAGTTAACAACGCGAAAGCAAGAAAGAGGTGGCTTGTATGTGGCACATTGCCGATGTTGAGATCCCAAACCGACTCGTTGTTGCACCCATGGCTGGTGTGACGAATGCGGCTTTTCGGGTGACAGCCAAGGAATTCGGTGCTGGTTTGGTCGTTTGTGAAATGATTAGCGACCGCGGCATTATGTACAAAAATAAAAAGACGTTAAGTATGCTGTTTGTTGATCCGCGTGAACATCCGATTTCCATTCAGATTTTCGGTGGCACCAAGGAAACGTTGGTGAATGCAGCTAAGTTTGTCGATCAAAACACGGCTGCAGACATCATTGACATCAATATGGGTTGCCCTGTACCTAAAGTTACCAAGACCGATGCGGGGGCACACTGGCTTTTAGACCCGGAGAAAGTTTACGAAATGGTGGCGGCGGTGACCGATGCCGTTTCAAAGCCGGTCACGGTTAAGATGCGCACGGGTTGGGATGAAGACCACATTTATGCGGTTCAAAATGCATTGGCAGCTGAACGCGGTGGCGCTGCCGCATTAGCCATGCATGGGCGGACACGCAAGCAGCTATATTCCGGACATGCTGACTGGAACATCTTAAAAGAAGTTAAACAACACCTGAGCATTCCATTTATCGGGAATGGTGACGTGCGAACCCCACAAGATGCCAAACGGATGCTTGATGAGGTTGGCGCCGATGCAGTCATGGTGGGCCGCGCAGCATTAGGAAATCCGTGGGTCTTGAAGCAGATGGCAGCTTATCTTGATCATGGGGAGCTGATTCCGGAACCAACACCGCGCGAAAAAATCGCCACTGCCAAGTTGCAGTTACAACGGTTGGTTGACCTGCACGGAGAACACCAGGCCGTTCGTGAATTCCGGATGCAAGCAGCCTATTATTTAAAAGGCATTCCTCGCTCGGCAAAGACCAAAGCAGCCGTTAATATGGTTGATACGCAAGCAGAAGTCAATCATATTTTTGATGACTTTGTGGCGCAAACTGAAGCGCGCGCCCGTCAGCGTCAAGGCAGCCATTAAGCCATAAAACCTTTGATGATAAAAGGCGTTCAAGGATGATTGATTGACAATAAATCATGGCGAACGTCTTTTAATGCGTAGAAGGTTGCTTTTTAGCGGTAAAATTGTCATCATCAAAGAGTGGTATAAATTGAAACGGAGGAACTTGTGTTGGCTAAGGATAACGGACAGCAACCAGAAATGAACGATCAAATGATTGCGCGGCGGGAAAAGATGGACGCCTTGCGAGAAGCAGGAATTGATCCATTCGGTCACCGGTTTGACCGCACGCACTCTGCAGCAAAGGTACGTGAAGAATTTGGCGAAGACGACAAAGAAACGCTACTTGAAGAAAAGCCGGAAGTGACGATTGCTGGACGCATGATGTCCAAACGCGGTAAAGGTAAAGTCGGGTTCGCTGACATCCGTGATCGCAGCGGTAAAATGCAGATCTATGTTCGTAAAGACGTGGTTGGCGATGAAAACTACATGATCTTTAAGAAGGCAGATTTGGGCGATATTTTGGGTATCAGCGGCGAAGTCATGAAAACCGACTCGGGCGAGCTGACCGTCAAAGCCAATCACGTGACGCATCTAGCCAAAGCATTACGCCCATTGCCGGATAAGTGGCATGGCTTAACCGATGTCGAGCAGAAGTACCGCAAGCGATATTTGGACCTTATTTCGAATCCTGACAGTTTTGATCGGTTTGTTAAACGCACCAAAATCGTGAGTGCTGTTCGCGAATACTTGGATAACCATGGATTTCTTGAAGTCGAGACCCCGGTTTTGCATAATCAGGCCGGTGGTGCGAATGCGCGGCCATTTATCACACACCATAATGCGTTGGATATCGACCTTTATTTGCGCATTGCATTGGAATTGCACTTGAAGCGGTTGATTGTTGGTGGCATGGAGCGCGTTTATGAAATCGGCCGCGTTTTCCGTAACGAAGGCATCGACACGAAACATAATCCGGAGTTTACGGAGCTTGAAACCTACGCCGCTTATTGGGATCTATCCGATGTCATGGTCGAAACCGAGGGCATCTTTAGATTTGCCGCCCACAAAGTCCTTGATTCCGGGAAGCTAACTTATCAAGGGATGGACATTGACTTAGATGCACCATTTGCCCGTATCAACATGTTAGACGCTATCAAGGATAAAACCGGCGTTGACTTCTGGCCGGAAATGAGTGTAGATGAAGCGCGTAAGTTAGCTGATGACCATGAAGTTCACTACGAACCTTATTGGAAGGTTGGTCATATTATCAGTGCCTTCTTTGATCAGTTTGTTGAATCAACGCTTATTCAACCGACCTTCATTACCGGCCATCCAATCGAAGTTTCCCCGTTAGCTAAGAAAAATCCAAAAGATCCACGATTTGTTGAGCGTTTTGAACTTTTTGTCGGTGGCGGTGAGTACGCCAATGCCTTCACCGAATTAAACGATCCGATTGATCAGCGTCAGCGTTTTGAAGCGCAAGCAGCTGAAAAAACGGCAGGCAATGAAGAGGCACAAGGCATTGATGACGATTATGTTGAAGCGTTGGAATATGGCATGCCGCCAACAGGTGGACTCGGAATCGGTATCGATCGCTTAGTTATGCTGTTAACCGATGCACCGTCAATTCGCGATGTTCTTTTGTTCCCAACATTGCGCCCGTAGTTATGTGATAATGTCGCCATTTTAGGCGGCATTTTTATTTTCCGAAAGTTCCAACACTTTTGTGGTGCTCTCACGATCATTTTACGAATGATATAAGGTATTCGATAAAAAATATCCGGATACCTTTTTTTAATTGAAAAAGTTGTTGACGATAGCGCAAACCGTTGGTATGATAAAAAGCGTCGTAAATGAGCAACGCTGATGTGCAACAAAACATCAAAAAAAGTTATTGACAAGCGTTGATCGCTTGTGATAATATATCAAAGTTGTC